>DATJHD010000116.1:0-3254 GCA_035494275.1 Croceibacterium sp. | reverse complement strand
CCAGCACGATCCACAGCAGCTCGAGCGTGCCCTCAGGCGAGCCGGTCAGCGCCCAGCCGTACCACGCGCCGAGCGCGAGCGCGGCGAGGGTGAACAGGAGCGAGCCGCCGAAATGACGCAGCATGTCAGCTCAGCGCCCGATGGTTACGCTGGTCACACACTTCTGGCCATGTCCGGAGAGCGAATGGGCGTCCTCCGCTCCCTGGCCGACACGCCGGCTTGTCGACCAGATCGACGGGTTGGCATGGCCGCGGGATCATATGCGTGGAATAGCTCAAGCGCGCGGAACGGACGGGGTTGGAAAGTCGGCCAGCCTCGATCATGCCGCAGACGTGGCACGGATGGCATCGTATAGGAAAGTGTTTTCGTCCGGCGGCTATTCCAGCGAATAGACCTGTTCCGGGCCGGGAAAGCTGCGCTCGCGCACTTCCCTTGCATAAAGCGCAGCGGCGGCGGAGATTTCCTTGGCGATGGTGCCGTAGCGCTTCACGAAACGCGGCACGCGCTCGAACATGCCGAGCATGTCCTCCGTGACCAGCACCTGCCCGTCGCATTGCGCCGATGCGCCGATGCCGATGGTCGGTATTTCGACGCTCGCGGTCAGGGCCACGGCGATGGGCTCGACGACCCCCTCGATCACGACCGCAAAGGCTCCGGCCTGCGCCACGGCCTGCCCGTCGGCGACGATCTTCTCGTGCTCGTGCTGGGTCTTGCCGCGGGCCCCGTAACCGCCAAGAGCATTGACCGATTGCGGGGTGAGCCCGACGTGGGCCATCACGGGGATGCCGCGCCGGGTGAGGAAGGCGATCGTCTCGGCCATCGCCGCGCCGCCTTCGAGCTTGACCGCGGCGCAGCCGGTTTCAGCGAGGATGCGAGCGGCCGAAGCATAGGCTTGCTGCGGGCTCTGCTCGTAAGTGGCGAAGGGCATGTCGACGATGACCAGGCTGTGGTAGCTCCCCCGCACCACCGCTGCGCCATGGGCGATCATCATGTCGAGCGTGACCTGCAAGGTCGAGGGCAGGCCATAGACCACCTGGCCAAGCGAATCCCCGACCAGCAGCATGTCGCAGTGCGCGTCGAGCAACTGCGCCTGCCGCGCGGTGTAAGCGGTCAGGACGACGAGCGGCTGCTCGGTCTTCCCTTCGAATTTGCGGCGCATGATTTCCGGCACGGTCAGGCGGCGCATCGGCTGCGGCGTGGGATGGGCGCGGCTCGTCGAGGTGTCGAGTTGGTAGGTCGTGGACATGGGGCGGGGTTTAGAACCTAGGACAAACCGGGGGAAGCCCGCGCGTTTCGGGCTTGTCTTGCCTTGGCATGCCGCTAGCTTTCGCGGGCACGAACGAGGTGCCGGTGGTCTGCCGCACCCGCAATGGGACGAAGAGGGACACCTCACATGATATTCGACCGCGTCAAACCGCTCGACGCCATTCTCGCCACGGCCGAGAAGAAATCCTTGAAGCGAACGCTCGGCTGGTTCCAGCTCACGCTGTTCGGCATCGGCTGCGTGATCGGGACCGGCATTTTCGTGCTCACTGCGGTGGGCGCGCAGAAGGCGGGGCCGGGGTTGATGCTGGCGTTCGCCATCGCCGGCGCGGTCTGCATCGTGGCGGCGCTGTGCTATGCCGAGATCGCCGCGATGATCCCGGTCGCTGGCAGTGCCTACACGTACAGCTATGCCACGATCGGGGAGTTCTTCGCCTGGACCGTGGGCTGGGCGCTTATCATGGAATACGCCATTGCCGCCTCGGCGGTGTCGGTCGGCTGGTCCGGATATTTCTCAGGGACGATATTGCACCAATACCTGGGAATAACGCTGCCCACCTGGCTTCAGGGAGGGCCGCTGGCTCTCGGCGGGATAGACGGCGGGTTCATGAACCTGCCGGCGTTCCTGATCGCCCTTTTGGTTACCTGGCTGCTGGTGATCGGTACCAGCGAGAGCGCCAAGGTGAACGCCGTTCTGGTGTTGATCAAGGTGACGGCGCTGACCGTTTTCATCGCCCTGACCTTAACCAGCCCCTCTTTCAGCGCCGACAAGTTCAACCCGTTCCTGCCGGCCGGCGTGTTCGGCGGCTTTGGCACCGGGGTCGGCGCGGTCGGCGCGGCGGCGACCATGTTCTTCGCCTACGTCGGGTTCGATGCGGTCTCGACCGCGGCGGAGGAGACCAAGAACCCGCAACGCAACGTGCCGATCGGCCTGGTCGGTTCGCTGCTGTTCTGCACCGTATTCTATATCCTCGTCGCCGCCGGCGCGATCGGGACTCTCGGCGGGCAGCCGATCATGGGCGCGGACGGGCCGTTGATTACCGGCTCGCCCGAACTCGCCCGCCAGTGCGCCATGCCGCAATACGCGGATGCGCTGGTCTGTTCGAAGGAAGCCCTGGCGCACGTGCTGCGGACGATCGGGTTCACGCCGATCGGCAACCTCATCGGCGTCGCCGCGTTCCTCGCGCTGCCGTCGGTCATCCTGGTGCTGATCTTCGGCCAGACGCGCATCTTCTTCGTGATGAGCCGCGATGGCCTGTTGCCCGAAGTGCTCAGCCGGGTGCATCCGAAGTTTCGCACGCCGCACGTGGTCACGCTGATCACCGGCATCGGCGTCGCTTTCGCCGCGGCGTTTTTCCCGGTCGGAAGCCTGGCCGATATCTCGAACGCAGGCACGCTCTACGCCTTCCTCATGGTCGCCGTCGCTGTGCTGATGCTGCGCAAGAACGATCCCAATCGCCAGCGCAATTTCAGGGTGCCGGGCGTGTGGATCGTCGCGCCGCTGACGATCCTCGGTTGCTTGTTCCTGTTCCTCAACCTGCCAACCGCGGCGATGCTGTTCCTGCCCGGCTGGAGCGTGCTGGGGCTCATCATCTACTTCGCCTACAGCCGCCGCACGAGCCATCTCGGCCGAGGCATAGTCGAAGTGACCGACGACATTGCCGGCGAGGAGACGATGGTGCCGATCCACCCGCCGCACGGCGACTGATCGGTCCGCGCGCGAAAAAAAAGGGGCGCTCGCCCACAGGACGAGCGCCTCTTTTTCGCGCCCAAGGTCAGGTCAAAGCTGGCCGAGCATGTGCTCCGCGCTCGAGACGTTGAAGTCGCCCGGCGCTTCGACGTTAAGCTCTTTCACCACGCCGTCGTCGACGATCATCGAGTAGCGCTGGGCGCGCTTGCCGAGGCCGAAGCCGCTGCCGTCCATGGTGAGGCCGAGCGCTTCGGCGAAATCGCCGTTGCCGTCGGCCAGCATGGTGATGTCGTCCGAGCCG
>DATJHD010000115.1:0-4888 GCA_035494275.1 Croceibacterium sp. | reverse complement strand
GTGACGTCCTCGCCGTTGCGGGATGCGTTTTCCTGGAGCAGCACCGCGCCATCACCTGCCGGCATCATCGCGCCGGTCGAGATCCGGATCGCTTCGCCGCGCGCAAGCGGGCGATCGAAGGGATGACCCGCGGCGCTCTCGCCGACCACGCGCCATGGCCCCGAGAGATCATCGGCCCGAACGGCATACCCGTCCATCGCCGAGAGGTCCGCCGCGGGCTGGGTGCGCCGGGCGTGCAAGAGTTCGCCAAGATAGCGGCCGATCGCGCTTTCGGCCGGGAGGCGCTCGACGCCGAGCGGCGAAACTTGGTCGAGCAGCCTCGCCTGCGCCTCTTCGAGGGGCAGGGGAGGAGGTGGCGTCATTCCGGAGCGCGCCAGCGGCCGCTCTTGCCGCCGGTCTTCTCGACGAGCCGCACGCCTTCGATGACCATCCCCTTGTCGAGCGCCTTGGCCATGTCGTAGATTGTCAGAAGCGCAACGCAAGCCGCTGTCATGGCTTCCATTTCCACCCCTGTCCTGCCGGTGAGCGACGCTGTTGCGGTGGCGCGGACGGCATCGCTTTCGAAGCTGAAGTCGACGGCCACCGCGTCGAGCGAGAGCGGGTGGCAGAGCGGGATCAACTCGGCGGTCTTCTTGGCGGCCATGATCCCCGCGATACGCGACGCTGCGATGACGTCGCCTTTGGGCCCGCTGCCTTCGCGAACCGCCGCAAGCGCCTCGGCCGACATCCGTATCCGCCCGGTCGCCGTGGCCGAGCGAGCGGTCTCGGCCTTGCCCCCCACGTCGACCATGCGGGCCGCGCCGTGCGCGTCGAGATGTGTCAGCCTGCCCATTGCCGCCTCATGTCTCATCCTTGGCAGAACCGTCGCTTGCAGGACAGACCGATTTTCTTGCTGGCGAAGCCGTCGCCGCGGGGCCATCTCGGGATGACGACGTGGCGATTGGGGTGGGCAAGCGGCGCTGCCGAAGGAGTCCCGATGTACGTTGTGGTTGTCGATATCCTCGCCTTGCTGGTTTTCGTTGCCGGCGTGAGGCTGCTCGTTAGCTCATCGAGGACCGGCGTAGGCGGCGCGAAGCGCGAGATCGCCAGCCCCGATCCAGGCACTTATGGCCGGCGTATCGGCGGAACGATGCTGGCCGCTTTCGGACTGGCCATCGGGCTGATGGTGACGCTGTTCCATTTCGCATCCGCCGGCTGAACTCATGCTGGCCGGCGAACCGCTGACGATCTGCACCATCGGCCATTCGACGGCGGCGATACCCGCGTTCGTCGATCTGCTGCGGGTCGGCGAGGTCACGAAGGTGGTCGATGTGCGCACGGTCCCGCGCTCGCGCCACAATCCGCAGTACAACCTCGATGCGCTGCCCGGCGAGCTGGCGAAGTTCCAGATCGGGCACGAGCTCATCCGCGAGCTCGGCGGCCTGCGCGGCAGGAGTCACGAGGTCGCGCCCGAGGTCAACGGCCTGTGGCGCAACGAGAGCTTTCACAACTACGCCGACTACGCGCTGGCCGACGGCTTTCGCCAGGGGATGCAACGATTGCTGGCGCTCGCTCGAGGCGAGCGGTGCGCGATCATGTGCGCCGAAGCCGTGTGGTGGCGCTGCCATCGGCGGATCATCGCCGATTACCTGCTCGCCGCCGGACATCGCGTGCTTCACCTGATGTGGCCCGACCGGATCGAGCCCGCCCGGTTGACGCCAGGCGCGGTCCCGCAGGGCGCACAGATGACCTACCCTGCTCCCTGATCAACTCGCGCGCTTGAGGCTCCAGATCGCCTGGCCGAGCCCGACAAGCGCGAGGATGGCGCCGTAGATGGTCCACTGCGGGTCGCCGATCATGAAGCCGCCGTTGAAGGGCGGCGGAGCCATGTTGAGCCCTTGCAGGACCCAGACGCCGCCGAAGAAGATCATGACCAGCCCGAGCAGCGTGCTGATGATCTTGAAAACGCCGTTGAACAGACTGCCCATGAATTCCTCCCCTTTGCGACCCGGAACGAACGCTTAGACGCTCGTGTGAGCGAGCGCCAGCAAGGTTCAGGCACCCAGCAGCAGCTCGCGCGTCGCCGCCTCGACGTCGGGCCGGCGCATGAGACTCTCGCCGACGAGAAAGCAGCGCACCCCCGCTTGTGCGAGGCGCTCGCAGTCGGCGTGCGTATTGATGCCGCTCTCGCCGACGAGGAGCGCGCCTTCGGGCGCCAGCGGAGCGAGGCGCTCGGTGGCGGCAAGGTCGGTGCGGAAGGTCTTGAGGTCGCGGTTGTTGATGCCGATCAGGCGCGACTTCAGGCGCGCGGCGCTTTCGAGCTCGGCTTCGTCGTGGACTTCGACCAGCACGTCCATCCCGCGCTCGAGCGCGGCGGTTTCGATTTCGGCCATCTGGCCGCCATCGAGCGCGGCGACGATGATGAGGATGGCATCGGCGCCGATGGCCCGCGCCTCGGCGACCTGCCACGGGTCGATCATGAAATCCTTGCGCAGCACCGGCAGCGGGCACGCCGCGCGGGCATCCATCAGGTAGTCCTCGTGGCCTTGGAAGTATCGCGCGTCGGTAAGGACCGAGAGGCATGCCGCGCCTCCCTGCGCGTAGGCAATGGCATGCTCGGCAGGCCTGAAATCGGCCCGGATCAGCCCCTTGGACGGCGAGGCTTTCTTGATTTCTGCGATCAGCCCGAACCCGGTCCGCGCGCTTGCCTCGAGCGACAGGCGGAACCCGCGGGGGGCCCCGGCCGACAGCGCACGCCGGTCGAGATCGTCGATCGTCGCCAGCCCCTTGCGCAGGGCCACTTCCTCGCTCTTCCAGGCGCAGATTTCGGCAAGCTTGTCCATCGCGCGGCCGCCTATGCCGCCGGCATCTGCTGCTGTCGATAGGCCTCAGCCGCAGCTGAATTTCTTTATGCGCCCGTCGACACCCAGCGTGACGGTGAGGCGATCGGGCCGGATTTCCTGCGTTTCCGCCTCATGGGCTTCGACGTAGCGAACGCGGTCGTGGCCGACGGTACGGGCGATTTCACCCCGGGCGGTCGAGGTCGGCAGGAGATTGAGGTACGGCATCAGCCTGTCGGCGCCGCACAGGGCCGGATCGGGCCTGGTGCCGATGCCCTTGCCCGAAGCTGCCACGCTCGAGGGAGATGAAGCCGGCACCGGCACCGGCACGATCTTGGTCACCGTGGCTGTCGGTGCGGGCGTGGGCTGGCTCTCCGAGCCGGGGCTATGGCATGCCGCCAATGTCAGGCTGAGGGCGACAAGTGTGGCCAAGGGCCTGTCTTCGGTCATGGCTCGTCTCCGGCGGCACCGAAGGAAAACGGTGCCGGCGGAGCGATGGTTCCGGCCTAGTTCCTGTCCTTGTCGACCAGCTTGTTGGCGCCGATCCACGGCATCATCGCGCGCAGCTGGGCGCCGGTCCTCTCGATCGGGTGCGCCGCGGCCGCCTTGCGGCTCGCCTTGAGCTCGGGGCTTCCGGCGCGGTTGTCGAGGACGAAGTTCTTGACGAAGCGGCCCGACTGGATGTCGGCCAGCACCCGCTTCATCTCCGCCTTGGTCGCGTCGGTGATGATCCGCGGTCCGGTGGTGATGTCGCCGTATTCGGCGGTGTTGCTGATCGAATAGCGCATGTTGGCGATGCCGCCCTCGTACATCAGGTCGACGATCAGCTTCACTTCGTGGAGGCACTCGAAATAGGCCATCTCGGGTGCGTAGCCGGCCTCGACCAGCGTCTCGAAGCCGGCCTGAATGAGGTGGGTGAGGCCGCCGCACAGCACCGCCTGCTCACCGAACAGGTCGGTCTCGCATTCCTCGCGGAAGTTGGTCTCGATGATTCCCGAGCGGCCGCCACCGACGCCGCTGGCATAGGCGAGGGCGACGTCGTGGGCGTTGCCGCTGGCGTCCTGGTGCACCGCGATGAGGCACGGCACGCCCCCGCCGCGAACATATTCGCTGCGCACCGTGTGGCCGGGGCCCTTGGGCGCGATCATGATCACGTCGATGTCGGCCGGGGGCTCGATCAGGCCGAAGTGGATGTTGAGGCCGTGCGCGAAGGCGAGGGCGCTGCCGGGGCGCATCCTGCCCTTGATGTCGTTCTCGTAGATCGACGCCTGGTGCTCGTCCGGGGCGAGGATCATCAGGATGTCGGCCCACTCGGCCGCCTCGCTGTTCGCCAGCACCTTGAAGCCGGCGCCCTCGGCCTTCTTCGCGCTGGCCGAGCCGGGGCGCAGCGCGATCGCCACTTCCTTGACGCCGGAGTCGCGCAGGTTCTGCGCGTGCGCGTGGCCCTGGCTGCCGTAGCCGAGGATGGCGATCTTCTTGCTCGTGACCAGGTTGAGGTCGGCGTCGGCGTCGTAGTAAACCTTCATCGTTCGTCCCATTCAAGCGTCATGCCGAAAGTCGTTTCAGCATCGCGATTACACCATATCCTGCTCTTCGCCGCGAGGCACCATGGACCCTTGGTGAAGCCCCAGGTGACGGTGACGGGAAGGGCGGGGTTGAAAGTCTAGGCCCCCTCGGCCCCGCGGATCATGCCGACGACGCCCGAGCGGGCGGCTTCGACGAGGCCGTGCTCGCGCATCTCGGCGACGAAGCTGTCGATGCGATCGCTCGTCTCGGTCAGCTCGAACACGAAGCTTCCGGGCGTGTCGTCGATCACCCTTGCATGAAACGTGTCGGCGATGCGCTGGGCTTCTTCGCGGCTGCTCCCCCGCCCGGCGACCTTGACCAGCGCGAGCTCGCGCTCGACGTGCTCGCCGCGCTCGGTGAGATCGGTCACCTTGTGCACCGGCACGAGGCGCTCGAGCTGGGCGGTGATCTGGTCGATCACCGGCGGCGGGCCGTTGGTGACGATGGTGATGCGGCTGACGGCGTGGTCCTCGGTGATGTCGGCCACCGTCAGGCTGTCGATG
>DATJHD010000114.1:0-20540 GCA_035494275.1 Croceibacterium sp. | reverse complement strand
ACGAGCCTCCCCGCCGCGCTGCCGTTCGCATTCATTTCCGAGGGGCTGGCGCTGGGCGCCGCCGTCGGCATCGGCTCGGTCCTCGTCGCTCTGCTCGCGCGGCGCCTCCGCATCGCGCTGATGATCGCAACGCCGCTCGCCATGCTCGGCGCGTTCCCCGCCATCCCGACGACCGCTGTCGTCGTCATGCCGGTCCGCGCCGAGCTGGGCTCCGGCCGCACATCGCTCGCCGGCTGGGCTTTTCCGGGCGCCCTCTTCGCGCTCTGGGCCGCGGGCCTTGCCGCGATCGCCGCGAGCGGCGCACTCGCGCGCTGGCTGTGGCGACGCTTGGGTCATGGTTGATCGCCGGCGGAGCAAGAGCCCGCAATGAACGGCGCTCGCCCCGGGCCGCAGGCGCGCGCGCCGGACATCGCATCCCCAGGCGATGTGATCGTTCCCGTTGTCCAAGAGTCCGCGCGCGGCAATACCGTCGTTGCCGCGAACCGCGGGATCGCATGGAAACACATTGGGGTTGGCATCGCCGCCGCCGCCGTAGGCGGGGCGAGCACTCTTTTCACCTATGCGTCGGCCGTCGCCTATGGCGGTCTTTCCTACACGTCCGCCTGGACGAGCCTGCCGCTCGGCGCCATCGAGACCGTGCGGGGGCTGATCCTGCTCGCCCATGCGGACGACTTCCGGGACGGGGATGACCGCCCCGGCACCGATCGCGGCTAGCCGATCACATTCTTCTCGACCACGGGCCGGCCCGCTGCGATCCGCTCGTAGGCGAAGATCGAGAGGTCGAGGCTGGTGTAGCGCCCGTGCAAGATCAGCTCGGCGATCGCGCGCCCGGCGGCCGGCGATTGCTGGATGCCGTGGCCGCTGAAGCCGTTGGCGAACAGAAAATTGCCGAGCTCGGGGTGGCGGCCCAGCACCGCGTTCTGGTCGAACGTGTTGTATTCGTAATAGCCGGCCCAGGCGTTGACCGGCTTGATCGCCTCGAACGCGGGCACGCGCGCGGCCAGCGCCGGCCACAGGATGTCGTCGAACTGCCGATGATCGACCTCGAGCGGCAGCTCGTGGAGGTCCTCGGCCTCGGGCGGCGAGGCGCCGCAGATGAAATACTCGCCCTCGGGACGGAACCAGATGCCCGAGGTATCGATGACCAGCGGGCACGCCTGGAGCCGGCGCCGCGCGTCGAACACGAATACGCAGCGCCGCCGCGCCTCGACCGGCAGCGCGATGCCGGCCATCGCCGCCACCGCGCGCGCCCACGGGCCGGCGGCGTTGACGAGCGCGCCGCAGGCAAGCCGCTCGCCGCCGGAAAGGCGAACCGCTGCGACGCGCTTTCCCTCCGTTTCGATGCCGACCGCCTCGGCCGCGCGATAGTCGGCGCCGAGCGCCCTCGCCTTGCGGCGGAACGCCTGCATGAGGCCATAACCGTCGAACCACCCCTCGCCCTTCAAACCGAACGATCCGAGCGTGACCCCGTCGAGCGCCAGCCAGGGAAAGCGCGCCGCCAACTCGGCCGGCGCGAGCAGCGCGATCTCCGCATGCTCGCGGCGCTGGATCGCGTGGTTCGCGCGCAGCACCGCCTCGTGTTCGGGCGTGGCGAGGTAGAGGTAGCCGCCGGTCTTGAGCCCGATGTCGGTCGGATCTGCATCGACCGCGAGATGCCGGCCGATCTCGCTCAAGAACGCGAAGCCGAAGCGCGACATGCGGATGTTTTCGGGCGTCGAGAATTGCTGGCGGATCGAGCTCGCCGAGAGGGCCGAGGACGCGCGCTTATAGCTGGGGTCGCGCTCGATGACGGTCACGCGGCCCTGCCACGCCGGATCGCTCAGCAGGAAATACGCGACGGCGCTCCCGATGGCGCCGCCGCCGATGATCGCCACGTCGGTGCTGGACGGCATCGTGTTCGTTACGCGGGAATTGGCGATGAAACCTGCGGCCGGAGAACGCCGCCGCACCTTAGCGCGAAAGTTGGCCCGTTGGAATCGGCGAGCGGGGCTTTCGCCGCAGCCGCGCGCCTATTGCGCCAGCATCGCGTTCATCTGGCGCAAGCGGCGCACGAGCGTGCGCATCACGTCGATGGCGAAGAACGGCGTCTGGTGCACGAGCAGCAGGAAGAGCTGCTCGTTGATCGCCACGGCCTCGCAGTCGGTCTTCGCGATCACGCTGGCGCTGCGCGGCCCGTAGTCGATCATCGCCATTTCGCCGAAAATGCCGCCTTCGCTGACTTCCTCGACCACGCGCCCCTTGGCGACGACGGCCGCCTTGCCCTTGTGGAGATAGAACATATGGGTGCGCGGCTCGCCTTCGTGCATGATCTCGGTGCCCGCGGGATAGCGCTTGGCGACGCCCCCCAGACGCAGGATGATGCTGAAATCGATTTCGCGGTCGCGCGAGATGGTCATTGGCCGTCCGGTGCCGATATTTCAGGCAAGGCTAGCGGCCAGCCCTCGCGGCGTCAAACCGGCGCCGGCGGACCAGCCATGCGGGGCTAGGCGGGAGCAAACGCAAAGCTGGGCGCCTGACGTTGCGGGCCAATCTCGACGCGCCGTCCTCGGCGAGTCAGGTCAGGCGAACATCGCGGTAGCGACGGCGCACAATGGACCGGGGCTTCGCGCTCAGAACTTGCCCGGCTCGAGACGGAAGACATCCGGCGATTTCGCGTTGAGGATGTAGCTCAGGATCACCGCTTCGGGCTCGTCGTACTTCACCCGCTTGCCCTCTTCGGCCTTGGGATCAACCTTGAAGCGGCCGATCAGCGCCACGACGCGCCCCTTCTCGTCCTCGGCGCGGAAAAGGACCACGAGATTGGGGCTGTTCGTGGCGGCGTTCACCACCGTTTTTTCGCGCGGGAAGCCGCGGTCGCGCAGAGTCTGGCTGAGATTGCCGATCACGGCCCGCATCATTTCAGTGGTGATCTTGGGATCGACGGTTTTGTTCCAGAGGACGTCGACCTGGATCAGCCGAAGGCTCTTATAGCCGAAGGTGTAGTTGATTTGGGGTGTGCCCCGGTCCGCGATCAACTCAGGTACGTGGATGCGGAGGACGAGCGTCCGCGTCACGGTGTCGGTGCGCTTGTCGATCTTGGCCGCGGCCGCCTTGAAATCCGTCGTGATCGCCTGACGAACCTGTTCCTCGGTCATCTGAAATTTCGCCGAGCGGAATCCGTCGACCTCCGTCGATTGACTCCAACTGGGCGCCGCCGACAACCCCACGGCCGCCAGGCCGGCCAGTCCCAGGCACGCACGCGAAAGCATACAGCGCATCATCGGCATCCTCTTGTAACAGTGGTTACGCGACGCGGGCGCGCCCCGCGCCCGCCCCGATCGGACCGTGAAAAATCATATCGGAGACCGCGGCCAGCGAATAGGGTGGCCGCCGTGAACCCCACCGCCGGCGCGCCGGTCCCTGACCAGCGCGCCGCTCGGATTCCGGCCTACTCGCTCCGAGGCCCGCCGCCTACCAGCGGAACCGCAGGCCTGCCGTCCCGGCGTGAGTCGATCCGTTGCCGGTGAGGTCGCCGTTATAGGCCGCGAAGACCGTCCACCGCGAACCCGCGGCCAGATCGAAGCCGACGCCGAGCAGGGCCGCATCACGATCGCGCTGCGCGCCCACGACGTTGAAGCTCGAGCTCGGCGCTCCGACGAAGCTGGCCGACACCGTGGCGGCCCGGTCGCCGAACTCGTGCGCCCACGCCACGCGGAAGTAGGGATCCAGCCGCATCGTCCCGTTCAGCATGAAGCTGGTTCGCCACTGCCCGCCCAGCTGGAAGCGCACCGACGTCGTCGTCTGCGACTGGTAGCTCAACGCCGCTTGCCCGCCCGACTCGGTGTAGCTGTCCTGCGAGAACACCGAGATATTCAAGCCGACGAACGGCGTGAGGCGGTGGCGGCCGAACTCCATGTTGTAGCCGCCCTCGAAGCCGCCGATGAACTGGCTGGCGTTCAAGCTGCCCTTGAGGTTGTCGACGAAGCCCGGGAACGCCACGTTGCGCTCGGTGTCCAGCCAGTGGAACGCGAAGCCCGCCGCCCCATCGACGTACCACGGACCCATTGTGTAGTTGCCGTAGAGCGCACCCTGGAAGAACTTGCCGTTGGCGCGGCTGTCCACGCCCTTCAGATTGAGCCAAGACGAGCCGCCACCCAACGCGAAGCCGGCGCGGATCGTCTCCGTGAATTGCTTTTCGATGCCCACCATGGCGCCGGCCACGTTGTAGCGCGCGCCGCTGATGCCAGGCTCCGAATCGATGCTTCCGGTTTGGCCGTAGCCGCTGACCCAGGCGACCACGTCACCGACCCGGCCCGGGCCGGTGCGCGAGCTCGACGGCATGACCGCCGGACCTTGCGCATATTGGTCATGTTTCGAGGCCGAGGCCAGCTGCGGCGCCGCGGACGCCAGCAGGAACGACGCGGACGACGCGCTCTGCCCTCCCGGGGTGCCGCCGCCCAGGCGCCCGAACAATACGCCGAGCAGCTGCCCGGCGTTGGCGGCGCCGAGCGCCCCCACGTTCGCGCCGTTTTCGCCGGCGAGCTGCTGGTACGCATCGGGCACCGCGCCCGGCGGCAGCACTTGGATCTTCGACAGGAAGTTGGAGAATACCGAGTTGGGGTCGCTCGCGCCGTTGAACGCGCCTTCGAGGCCCCCGCCCACATTCCCTTGGTTGCCGGCCAGGTTCGTGTTGAGTGGCGTGCCGAACGACACGCGCGTCAGGATCAGGTCGTAACTGTTGGTGTTATCGCCATAATAGGTCGATTGCACCAGCGACGGCTGCAGGAAGGCCGAACTGCCCGTCAGCCGCGAGTTGAGCGTGGCCTGGTCGTTGACGAAGCTGGCGGCGTTATTGGTTGCATCGATGAACAGGACATACCGCGTTACGTTCGCGTAGAGCCCCTGCGCGCCCAGCGGCGTGATGAGCAGCGTGCCCGGCGGACTGCCGCCCACGGCGGTGTCGAAGGTGCCGGCGTACTTGACCACGATGCGGTCATAGGTGCCGAAGTTCGCCACCACTTCCGAATCTCCGCTGCCGGTCGTCGGCAGCACACGGAACGTCATGGTGCCGAAGTTTTGCGCCGTCTGGAATTCGCCGACATAGAGCGAGCCGATCGTGGTGGCGCCGGGCTGGTTATAGAAATACGACGAGCAGCATCCGTCCTCGAGGAACACCGCCCAATGGCTGGGGCCGATGCGCGTGGTGGCGATCAGCCCCTGGTTGGTGACGATGCTGCCGTCCTTTGCGTAGATGCCGAAGGACGCCGACGGATCCGTGTCGCCGCTCAATGTCGTCCCGTTCACGGTCACCGACGATTCGACGATGATCGTGCCGGTGTTGAGAACGACGTTGTTGTAGCCCGCCTTGATGCCGAACGCGCGCGCCGGGCTGCTCTCGACCCCGTAGTGGTGGTTGAAGAAATAGCCTTCCGACGTGAAAGGTTCGACGTTGGCGGTGATGTTGACCGACGCCAGGACGCCGATCGTGCCGTTGTTGGTGATGTTGTTGCTGTCGCCCCAGGCGATGATGCCGTAGGCCGCGGCGTAGACATTGCCGTAGAAATTGACCCCCGGCGCATTCACGGTGATGGTCGCCAGCGCGGTGATGATGCCGTCGTTGTTGATCTGGTTGTAGCCGCCGGCCAGGATGCCCTTGGCGGTGGCCGAGAACTCGCCGCCGCCCTCCATGCTGCTGAAGCCGGTGAGCGTGTAGGTGACGTTCGCTTCGGCGCTGATCGTGCCCGAGTTGTTGATCGTGTTGTAGCCGTAGTAGCCGTGGGCATCGATGCCGACGGCGAATGCGTTCATAGACGCATAGGGCGGGTAGCTGATCTCGCCGCCGCCGGCCGTGGCCGAGAACGACGCCAGCGCCGCCGCGGTGACGATGCCGCTGTTGGTGATGGTGGAATAGGCGTCGGTCTCGATGCCGTAGGCGTTCGAACTCAAATAGACCGAGCCGCCGGACACGTTGCCGGTGGAGGTGAAGGTCGACGCCGCGATCGCGGAGACGCTGCCGCTGTTGACGATGTTGGCGCCCTCGGCGCCGCCGATGCCGGTGGCGTCGGCGTAGAGCGACATGCTGACGTAGGCGCCCGACGTGTTGTCCGCCGAGATGTTGACCGCGGTCAGCGCGCTGGCCGTGACCGTTCCGCTGTTGACGATGTTGCCCGCGATCCAGCCGTTTTCGCCGCCGCCGACGGTCGGGCAGCAAGGAATGCTGAACCCTTCGTAGCTCAGGCCCGCGCTGATGCCGACTGCCCGCGAATACAGGCTCAGTCCGTCGATCTGGGCGTAGCTGTCGTTCGCGAGCGTCGCGGTGAGCGACGTGGTCGCCGTCGCCGCGACCGTGCCCGAATTGGTGATGTTGGCGTTGGGCCAGGTGATGATGCCGCCGGCGAAGCTGCCGCTATCGCCCGAAAGATACACGCTGTTGCCGCCTTCGGCGCCGCCCAGGGTGATCGGGATCGCCGTCGTCGCCGTCGCCGCGATCGAACCGGAATTGGTGACGCTGGGTCCCAGCACCAAGGCGTCGTAGTAGGGACCGATCTGCAATCCGCTCGCGAGAATGCCGATCGCGTTCGAATTTCCGTAGAGCGAGAAATAGCCTTGGTTCCCGGAGCTGGTGGCGGCGATCTCGGTAATCGCCATCGTGATGTTGGCGGTCGCGTGAATCGCGCCGCTGTTGACGATGGTGGCGACCACCCCGCCGCCCTCGGCGCCGCCGATCCCGAAGTTGGTCGAGAGCCCGCCCTCGCCGCCGCCGACCAGCACGCCGACCGCGGCGCTGCGCAGGTAGACATTGCTGTAGCCATAGGCGTCGTCGGTCAGGTTGACCGCGAAATTGGCCGTGGCCGTGGCATTGACGGTGCCCGAATTGGTCACTGACGCGGTGCCGTTCAGATACCCCGTGTAATCCTGACAGACAGAGGAGCAGCCGCTGAACTGCTGGGTCGGATACCACATCAGTATGCCGACCGCGATCGTGTTGGCGTAGACGTCGACAGAAGAGGAATTGTTCAGAGTGAAGGTCGAGGTCGCCACCGCATTGATCGTGCCGGTGTTGACGACCTGATCGGCCGAGGGCTGTCCGGAGTTGAGATAATAGAAAGGCGAGTCGTCGGAGGTGTAATAATTAAAGAAGTTGCTCGGGTCGCCGGGGAGGATCGTGGGCCCGACATAGATGCCGGCGGCGAACGTGTTGATGTCCTGCCCGTTGGAATTATAGTTGCTGTACGACGAGAAGTTTGCGCTGCCCGAGTCGGTCAGCGTGATGTTCGTCGTGGCGGTGGCGTTGATCGTGCCGTTGTTGACGATGTTGGCGAAGTAGAACGCCTGGACGCCGACCGCGCCGGCGGTGGGCGCTGCCCAGGTGCCGGCCGGCCCGTAGACGTCGAACGAGCCGGAATCGGTGAAGCTCATCGTCGTCGTGGCCGTGGCGCTGATCGTACCGTCGTTCACGAGCTGCCCGAACGTGTCGAGGTTCACGCCGCCGGCGGCGCTGCTCGGCCCCCAAAGTGTAAATCCGCCGGAATTGACGAAGCTGAGCGTGTTCGACGCCGTGGCCGTGATCGTGGTGGAATTGAGGACCGGATCGAAGCCGACGCCGAGGATACCGGCGGCAAACGCGCCGCCATAGACGTTGAAGCTCCCCGAGTCCGTTACCGTCAGGCTGTGCGAGGCGCTGCCCGAGATCGTGCCCGAATTGTTGACGGTGTTTTGCCCGTCGGTGGCCACCCCGGTCGCAGCGATGAAGACGGTATAATCGAAGCTGCCGCTGCTGGAGATATCGGCGGTGATCGTATTGGTCGCCGAGACGATGCCGGAATTGTTCAGCGTGCTGTTGAAGCCGAGGCTGAGCGCGGCGGCCTTGGAAAAGGTCTCGACAGTAAAACCTGAGTCCTCGCTGATCGAGATCGGCTCGTTCGCCGGGTTGACCGAAATCGTGCCTGGATTGTTGACGGCGTTGAAGCCTTCGGTGAAGACGGCGACCGTGTCCGTCGTGACCGCGATCGTGCCGTTGTTGGTCAGGTTGTGAGCGAAGGGGACATCGAAAGATTCGTCGGGGATCGGGTCGTTGCAGGTGATCGAGACGCCGACCGTCACGCAATCCGCCTTGGCCGGAGCCGGCACCAGCAGACCAACGGTGGCACCCATGGCAATGGCGGAAGCGGTCGCAAGAAAATTGCGGCGACGAGAAATAGTCATGTTTTACGCTCCCCCTCGAAGCGCAGATCTGGCTGAAACCGCCAGTACCCGGACCTGTCAGTTCTTTAAAGAAATGTTGCCAAATTGGTCAAACGAACCGTTTGCGTCGTCAATCTTACGTAGCCGCAAGAAGAATCAGCAAAATCAATAACTTATGTTTCCACCATCCTTTCGCACGTGTTGCAATTTCGACACATGCACGGCGAAATCGGGCGGCGCGGCGATGCTGGGGAAACTTCTGCTGAAGGTGTCCGTTCGTTTTTGGGTAGGTGTGTTCTCCGCTCCGGCACAGCCGGCGCGGTGGATACCACTCGACCGGCAATTCGTGTTTCTTATTTTGTTCGAGCAATCGCCGCGATCCGGTGGCAGCGCCGAGGAGCGTGTTGCCAGCGGCATCCCTCCTGTGACACCTAGTCGGCTCCCTGGGCGGGCCAGCCCTAGTGACGCCGGAAATTTCGATGTCTTCGCTGTTCCAGATTCAAACCTTGTTTCCTCTGCCGCTGCTGGCCCGGACGATTCCGGACGCCGCTGCGACCAACGAAGGCCTGCGCCGCAACATCCTGGCCCGCGAGCGGAGCGAACGCGGCATGACGCGCAGCAATGCCGACGGTTGGCACTCGCAGACGACTCTCTTGACCTGGCCCGAGGCCGAGATCGCCGCGATCCGGAAATGGATCGACGAGGCGACGCGCGAGATTTCGCTGTTGGCGCTCCGCGGCGACGCCAAGAAGGCGGTGGACATAGCGTACGAGGCGCAGGGCTGGGCGAACGTCAACCGCAACGGCAACTACAATGCCGTGCACACGCATCCCAATTCCCAGTGGTCGATGGTCTATTACGTCGCCATGGGGGAGCCCGAATCCGGTCACCGGCTCAACGGGGTGATCGAGTTCCGCGACCCGCGTCCCGCCGCCACGGAGTTCCCGGGCTTCGACTTCGGTCAGACTTGGCGCATCACGCCCGAGGCCGGCCTCTTCCTGGTCTTTCCGGCATGGCTCGAGCACATGGTGCATCCGTTCTTCGGCAAGGGCGAGCGCATCTCGCTGGCGATCAACGTGCGTTTCACCCAATTCCGCATCCGCGACCGCGATGCGCCGGCCAGCGCGGTGCCGGCGGCTATGCCAGCTCGCACATGAAGTCTTCGTACTTGCCGCCGGCCGAGCGCGGTATCTCGTCGAGATAGCGCAGCGTCACGTTGCAGCCCGCAGCGCCGCAGGGGCCCGCCACCGTGTCGCGGATCGCTTTTTCCTCGCCCTCGCTCAGCCGCCGCGCCGCGACGATGCGCGCCTCGATCACGCCGAGCGCGCGCTGGGCGAGCTGATACTGCTTCACCGGCAGGTCGCGGATGCGTTTCTCCAGCGGCGCCAGATCGAGCCATTTGCCGTCGCCGTCGGGCAGCCGCATCATGTTGCGCGTGCGGCCGAGGATGCGGCTCAGCACCGGCAGCCCGCGCCCGCACGGACAAGGCGGGCCGAATTCGGCGTAATCGCCGAGCGCGTAGCGGATCAGCGGCATCGCGAAATTGTGCAGCGGCGTGACGACGACACGGCCCGGCCGGCCGGCGGCGCAAGGGCTCCCCTGCTCGTCGACGATTTCCACCAGCACGACCTCCGACTGGACGTGATAGTGGGCGTGATCGGGGCACTCGAGCGCCATGTAGCCGATCTCGCGGCAGCTGAACATGTCCTTCAACGGAACGCCGAGCCGCGCCTGCGTTTCCTCGCGCAGGCCGGGCGGCACCTGCTCGCTGTAGGTGAGGATGCCTTTCAGGCGCTCGAAACGGATCGGCCGGCGGTCCATGGCGCGCAGCATTTCGCGCACCATGCTGGGCGACGTCTGAATATAGGTCGGCTGCTTGCGCAGCAGCCAGTCGATGCGCTCGGACGTCGAGCGCACGCCCTCGAGCAGCACGCCCGGCCCGGTGCGGAAGGCGGCGCTGACGCCGTGGTTCCAGATGGTCGAGACGATGCCGTCCTCGGGCGTGCCGCCTGGCACCTGACGGGTCCGCAGAGCGGCCAAAGTGCCGCCGAGGTCGCGCCGATGCCACAGATGGTCGCGCAGCGTGATCGCTTCCCAGAGAAAATCGCAGAGCGCCGGCTTCATCACCGAGATCGGCACGCCGGTGGACCCGGAGCTGCGATGCTCGCTCGCCTTGCCGTGCTCGGGCGGATAGGCGGAGGCACGCAGCGAATCGCGCTGCGACTGCAGCGTCGCGCGCGTCAGGATCGGCAATTGCCACCAGAGCTCGGGCGTGAGCGGCCGGTCCGGATGGTAGCCGGCGCGCGGCAGCATCTCGCGGTAATACGGAACCTCGCGCACCGCGTGTTGCAGCAGGAGATCGAGCTGCCGGAATTGCGCCTGCTCCAATTCGTCGGGCGGCAGCCGCTCGGTGCGCTCGAATTGATATTGCAGCGCCAGCATGTCGAGGCCAAGCGGCGGCAGCAGCGCCGGCCAAACCGCGTCGGGCACGGCGGTCCGAAGCGCGCGCATCGCCGCGAACGAGACTTCGGGGTCTCCGGCGCGCGAGGGCGGCGGCTTCATGCCCGGCCCGCCACTTCCGAATAGAAGTCTTCGTACTTGCCGCCGCGGCTGCGCGGGACCTCGGACACATAGGTGAAACTCACGTCGAATGCTGCTCCGCAATGCTCGTTCAGGCTCGCTCGCAGAGCATCCTCCTCGGCGGCGGATAGCGCGCGTTCGACGACCAGGCGCGCCTCCAGCGCGGTCCGTGTGCGCTGGACGACCTGAAACTGGATCACCGGCAATCCGGCATGGCTAATGGGCTGTTGCACATCGGGCCAGCGCACGCCGCCGTCGGGGAGAATGAGCATGTTGCGCACGCGCCCCAAGATCCGGCGCAGAACCGGCAAGCCGCGGCCGCAAGGGCAGGGCGGGCCCGCTTCGGCATAGTCCCCGATATCGTACCGGACCAGCGGCATCGCGAAATTGTGCAGCGGCGTCACCACCACGCGTCCGACCTCGCCCGCCGCGCAGGGACGATCGGCGCGGTCGAGGATCTCCACCACGGCCGACTCCGCCATAACGTGGTAATGCTCGTTTTCCGGACATTGCAGGGCCAGATAGCCGGTCTCGATCGCGCTGTAGAGGTCGTGGAGCGGAACGCCCCACTGCGTGCGGAGCTGGTCGCGCAGGCCGTCGTGCAGCTGCTCGCCGAACGTCTTGACGGCGCGGAGACGGCCGGGCCGGACCCCGCGCCGCTGCGCTTCGCGCAGCAGCTCCTTTAATCCCGAGGGATAGGCCAGCAGATAGTCGGGATCGACGCGCCGCACCCAGTCGAGCTGCGCGGAGACCTTTTGGTTTACGTCGAAGACGAAGGCGGGGCCGTTGGCGAACGTTGCGCCCGCCGCCCCGGTCCATGCCGGCAGTGTCGTGTCGTCGCTCTTCGCCGTAGCGCCGTGGACATAGCGAATGACGCCGAGGCGCGCCTCGAGATCCAAGCCCTGCCAAAGATAATCGCGCAGCGTCATCGCGTGCCAGAAGAGCAGGAACCGCTCGGTCTGCACGCCGGCAATCGGCGTTCCGGTCGACCCGCTGCTCTGAAATTCGTGGCGGGCCCCGTGGCCGCTCGGGTCACGGGTCGCGTGCAGGTTCTTGCCGAGCGTCTGCACGTCGCGGCGAGTCAAGATCGGGATGCGCCGCCAGATATCCTCGGTCAGTTCCCCGTCCGGCCGGTAGCCCGCAGCCGCGAGCCCGGGCTGCAGCGCCGGCACGTAGCGAATGGCGTGCGTGAGCAGGGCCTCGAGCTGTCGGAACTGCTGCCAGCGCACCATCTCGGCCGGCCACCATTCGCTGCGCTCGAATTGATAAAGCAGGCTCAGCATGCTCGCGCCGGTCGCATCGGCCACGGCCGGAAACGCGACCGCGGGGATCGCCGAGCGCAAGCGGGGAGGTGATCGCGACGTCATGCGGAGCGAGGTCCTGCGGCGGTGCGGGGAATGCGCCGAATTCGACATTATTCGAGGCCGCGGTCGAGCGCCAAGTGCAGACGCGAAGATCGCCCTGCCGGCGCGCAAGACGAACGCCGCGGCCGAAATCGCGCCGCCGGTGATTTCGCCTTGGCGCGCGCGACGGGCTTGCCATACATTCGCCGCCGCGACGCGGCTGTCCCGGAGCCGTCACGCCAAAGCCAAACGGTCTCCGATCACATCAATGCACATCCTCGAAGCGCTCGATTTTCACGCCCGGTTCCGGCCGAACGACCTAGCGATCATCCACGAAGGCGGCGCGGCGACATTCTTGCACCTACGCCACGCCGTGCTCGGGACGGCAATGCGCGTTCGCGCCGCGGGGTTGAATCCGGATCGGCCCGTCGGCGTCTACGTGACCGACCCCTTTCTCCACTTCGTGCTCGTGCTGGCGTTGATGCACGAGGCCATTCCGTCGTTCTCGGGCCATCCGAATTACGATCCCCCGCCGGCCGGCGTCGAGTTCGGCGCCTATCTCTGCGACCGGCAGATGCCGTTCATGCAGCCGGCCGCGATCATCGCGGTCGATGCGAGCTGGGCGACGCCGCTCGCGCCGGGCGCCGCGGGGCCGGACCGGCGCCTGTTCAAGGGCCCGCATTCCCTGGTTCGCATCATCGCTTCGTCAGGCACCACGGGCGTTCCCAAAGCGGCCGGATTCGACTCGGAAATGATCGACCGCGGGATCGAATTCCCGGCCAAGATCGGGTCGCTGGGCGAGCAGCCGAACATCACGGCGATCGGCTTGGCCAGCGGCCTCGGATTCAGGCACTGCCTCGGCCACTTGCAGCTCGGGAACGCGCAGGTGTTCACGTCGGCGCGGCTCGACATGATCGGCGCGATCATGCGGTTCAACGTCAAGTTCGTGACGGCCTCACCGGTGCAAATCCAGGCGCTTCTCGAATTCGTCGAGCGCGGTATGTTGCGGCTGCCCTCGCTGAAGCACGTTCGCGTGGCCGGGTCGGTGATCTCGCCGGTGACCGTTCTCAGAGCGCGAGCGCGGCTCTGCCCGAACGTCACCGGAGATTACGGCGCGACCGAAGTCGGGATGGTGGCCGAGGCGCCGGCCGAATTGCTCGAGCGGATACCGGGCTGCGCCGGCTACGTGCACCCCTGGAACAAGGTGGAAATCGTCGACGACGCGGACCGGCCGCTTCCGTTCGGCGCGGAAGGCATAGTGCGCATTTGGTCCCGGTCGATCGTTTCGGGCTATCTCGGCGATCCGCCGGAGAACCGGACCGCGTTCAAGGACGGCTGGTTCTATCCGGGCGATCTCGGCACGATGACAAAGGAGGGCCTTCTAATCATCGCCGGGCGGGTGTCGGAGGTGATCAATGCCGGCGGCGTCAAGGTGAGCCCCGATCTCATCAACAGCGTCTTGCTCGGCATGCAGGGCGTCGTCGACGCGGCCGCATTCGGCGTCCAATATCCCGATCGGCCGACGGAGATCTGGACCGCCGTGGTGACGCCCCAGCCGTTGGACGAAGGCGCGTTGATCGAATCCTGCCGCAAGACGCTGGGCGGACGCGCGCCTCAGCGCATCGTCCGCGTCGAGCACATCCCGCGCAACAGCATGGGCAAGATTCTCACGGCCGAGCTGCGGCGGCAGGTGACGGGGCGGCCATGAACATCCTTGACGCCCTCCGCTACCATGCGCGCATGCGCCCCAATGATCTGGCGATCATTCACGGCCACGGCAATGCGACGTTCCTTCAGCTGCGCAACACGGTGCTGGCCGTGGCCGCCCGGCTGCGCGACGCCGGTCTCGACCGGCAACGGCCCGTCGCCATCTACGTCACCGATCCGCTTATTCATCTGGCGCTGATCCTTGGCGCGATGCGCGAGGCGATCCCGTCGTTTTCCGGACATCCGAACTACGACGCGCCGCCGACGGGGATCAGCATCGGCGCCTATCTGTGCGACCGGCAGATGCCGTTCATGAGCGATGCGGCCGTGATCCCGGTCGATTCCGCTTGGCTGAGCCCGGCGCAGACGTCGGGCCTAGCGCCCGAACGGCGCCGCTTCGAGAACCGGCAATCCTTGGCCCGCGTGATCGCTTCGTCCGGCACGACCGGGAAGGCGAAAGCGATCGGCCTGAGCGCTGAGCTCGTCGACAGGCGCGTCGAATTGCCGGGCATGATCGGCGAACACCGGCTGTTCCCGAGTTTGTCGATGATCGGCGTTTCGGGGAGCCTGGGCTTCCGGCATTGCCTGGCCCATCTGCGCCTCGGCAATGTGCAGATCATGCCCTCCGGCAAGCTCGATGCGATCAGCGCCGTCAAGCTGCACGACGTGAAGTCGATCATCGGCTCGCCGGCGCAGCTGCATAGCCTGTTGGACGTCGTCGAGCGCGGCACGATGCGCTTGCCCTCGCTCGAGCAAGTTCGGGTGACGGGATCATCGATACCGCGGATGAGCGTCGTCCGGGTCCGCTCGCGGCTCTGCTCGGATCTGACCGGACTGTACGGCTCGGCGGAAGTCAGCGGCATCGCCGACGCGCGCGCCGACTTGCTGGAGCGCATCCCCGGTTGTGCCGGGTTCATCCAACCCTGGGCGCGCGTCGAAATCGTCGACGAGGCGGGCAACGCCCTGCCCGCCGGCGCGGAAGGCATCGTGCGCATCCGGTCGGACGTGGGTGTCGCCAAATATCTCGGCGATCCGCCTGAGAACAGCACGGCCTTCAAGGACGGCTGGTTCCATCCCGGCGATACCGGCACGATGTCGAACGAAGGGCTGCTCGCGATCTCCGGCCGCACCGCGGAAATCATCAACACCGGCGGCACCAAGGTGAGCCCGGATCTCATCAACGACTTCCTGGCCGGCACGCACGGCATCGCCGAGGCGGCCGCGTTCGGCGTCGACTATCCCGACCGGCCGACGGAGATCTGGGCGGCCGTGGTGGCGCTGCAACCGATCGACGAGCAGGCGCTGATCGAGACGTGCCGCAGGGCCCTGGGCGGGCGCGGCCCCCACCGCATCGTCCGGGTCCAGCGCATCCCCCGGAATACGATGGGCAAGGTCATAACGGACGAATTGCGGCGGAGCGTGATGTCGGGCGCTTAGAGGGGGCACAAGCGCTGGCGATGAAAAGGCGCGACATCGAGAAAGACACGGGCCGCTCGAAGCGCGCGGCGGACGCCGTCGCCAAACGCATCGCGGCCGCGATTGAGCGGAAGCCAGCGGAGATTGTCCAATCCAAGGCCACGGGATACCCTTCCGCATAGGCACCGCTGAGGGGAGCGCGCATGACGAGGGTTCTCTTGGTCGGCTATGATCCCGACACTGTGGATTTTTCCGACCCCGCCTTGCCGCCAGGTATGACCGCCGAGAAAATTCGGGCTGGTGTTGCGGTGGCGATGAAGCGGTTCGCCGAACGCGGGTGGGATGCCGACGTTGGATACATCCGGCCCGATGAAACCGCGGGGCCGGAAGTGGAGCGTCAGTTAGCGTCGCAGAACTATGATTGCGTCGTCATCGGCGCCGGCGTCCGCCTGCCGCCGCGACGCCTCGCCGTGTTCGAATCGGTCATCAACGCGATTCACAAGGCCGCCCCGAACGCAGCGATTGCCTTCAATACGCGGCCCGAGGATACCGCCGATGCTGCCGCACGCAGGCTGCCGGTCGAAAGCCGACGGCCGGCGCCGGGTTGAGGGAGGCGCGTGCCCGCTGAAGCGCGCGGCGCGCGCGGAGGTTCACGCCGTTGCCGAGCACCGAGTCACGTTGAAAGGCCGCTCCTCGTGAACGGGAAGCTAAATCACATGAAGCCGTCGTACGGTTTTGACGCCAAGCTTCGGATCACACTGCGACGCGACGAAGCGATCGTCCTTCAGTCATTTCTCGCGCGCGAACTTTGGCGGTCGGAGCCCGGGGGTCTGCAAGCGAGCTTCGGGCATCCTGCGGAAGAGCACAGTCTTGAGGGACTTCTTCAAGAGCTCATCCCGCGATTGACCGAGACGGGCGGCCCGGACGGCGATGCGCTGTACGAGGCCGCGACCAAACATCTGATGTCCCGATTTCGATGAAAGCCCATAGCGATGGACGCAGCCCGCATGGCGGCCTGCGATGGAGGTTTCTGCTCCCGCCATCGCGGCACCGTTGCTGCAAGCTTTAGCTGCCGACCGGCGGCCCGCGCTTCCGCTGCCGGAAATCGAGAGAATATAAATACGACCATTATGGTGCCCGCTGTGGGACTCGAACCCACACTCCCTGACGGGAAAGGGATTTTAGGTCTCTTTAAATCGGTACCCCAGGGTTCGACTATTTTCGCTTGTGTCCATTTTCAACGAATTTGCTGCCTTTCCTGCTACTCTCTACCGCGTCGATGTCTTCCGGCGTTTGCTTACCCGGTGCTTACCCGGCCAAGGTTCACCGGCAGCCTCGCGAACCTGTAGGGGGTGCATTCGATGCCGAAGATTTCCGAATCGCTGTTGAAGCGCGTGAAGCCCGCCGACCGCGACGTGTTCGTGTGGGACAGCGCCATACCCGGCTTCGGCTTCCGCCTCAAGAAATCCGGCGCCGGCTCGTTCATCGTCCAGTACCGCAATAGCGGCGGGCGCTCGCGGCGCTATCGCTTCGGCCGCTACGGCACGATGACGGTCACGGAAGCCCGCAAGGAAGCGCGCAGGCTGCTGTCAGCCATCGACAATGGCGCGGACCCCGCCAGCACGCGCACAGACAAGCGCGGCGCGCCCACGGTGGCGGTCCTGGCCCAACGGTATTTCAATGAGCACGCGGAGCCGCACAAGCGGCCTTCCTCGGTCGCATCCGACAAGCGGCTGAATAAGGCCCATATCGAAAAGCGGCTCGGCGTCATCAAGGTTGCCGATCTGGCGCGCGCCGACGTGGCCAAGATGCACCATGCGCTGCGCGATACGCCTTACGAGGCGAACCGCGCGCTGGCGCTCCTGTCCAAGATGATGCATTTGGCCGAGGCTTGGGGGCTGCGGCCGGACGGCTCCAATCCCTGCCGGCACGTCAAGCGCTATCGCGAGGAAAAGCGCGAGCGCTTCCTGTCGGGCGAAGAATTGGCCCGGATCGGCGCGGCGTTGGCCGATGCCGAGCGCGACGGCAGCGAGGCGGCGGACGTCATCGCCACGGTGCGGCTGCTCGCGCTCACCGGCTGCCGCTTGGGCGAAATCCTTGGGGTCCGTTGGGAGCGAGTTGACCTGAAAGCCGGCGTGCTGCGCCTGCCCGACAGCAAGACCGGCGCCAAGACGGTGCAGCTCGGCGCCCCGGCCCGCGCGCTCCTGGCCGAGATGGCGAAGGGTGGCGACAGTGCCGGCCGCTACGTTGTGCACGGCGGCGAGCCGAAAGAGCCGCTGTCTGTCTCCGCGCTCGAAAAGGCCTGGGCGCGGCTTCGACTTAAGGCCAAGATACCGGACGCGCGCTTGCACGATTTCCGGCACACCGTCGGCACCTACGGCGGCGCGGCCGGTTTCAACGCCTTCATCATTCGCGACCTGCTCGGCCACAAGACGCTCGCGATGACCGGTCGCTACGTCGAAAAAGATGCGGACCCGTTGAAGCGCGCCGCTGATGCCGTCGCCAATCGCATCGCGGCGGCGATGGATGGCAAACAGGCGAAGATTGTGGAATCGAAGCTGGCGAGTTAGACGCCGCAGCAACGGCGCGCCATATAGGCACGCCATGATGTTCGAGCGGTGAGCGGATGATCCGGTCGGCCTTTCTGCGGCTGATTTCTCATTGGCTGGGTAACGCGATTGCCCTGCTGATGATTGGCATGGTTCTGACCTGGTTCACGGTCATGTTTGCCGTTCTCCCTCTGGTCGGCCTCGTGACTGGCGATCTGTACCTCCCAGGCAAGAGGCCGGGGCTTGGCACCGATGTTCACGGCACCTGGGCCAGACTGATATCGGCCGGCTTGCTAGTAGTCTTTGTCTACGGCGCCCGGAGCTTTCTCAAGCTGTTCCTAACCCGCTTGCAGCGGTTTAGAGCGAAGCACGGCCGGGCGGCAGCGATAGGTGTGTGGGTCGCAGTGGCCGTCGTCGCCAGCGTCGCCGGGCTTGCGATCTTGGGCATCGTCGTCGGCGACAATTCGTGAGCGGCACGCGACCGGCATGGGCGGACCCGGCGAATTTCGTGGCCGATGCGGTCATCAATCGCATCGCAGCGCAATGGCAGAAACAGTGGCCCAGGTTGTGAGGACTTAGGCCGCAAGCTAGTTTCGTTACGCTTCGACGGGCGCGGTCCAATTGAGTTGATCTGGGAGGACGTTACGTCCGCACCGCAAACGGCGCAGCGTTTGCGTTGGAGAAATTTTTTATATGCCAGCGCTTAGTGATAGCCAGCACTGACCGCGGCCTGACGCGGCGGTATACACATCGCGTGTGCCCTTCGTCCTACCCAACCAATCGGAGTATCCACCATGCTTCGCAACATCATCACGTCCACAATGCTTGCCGCGGTCGCAATTATCGCCTTCGACGGTACCGCGAATGCTCGTGTCAGCCCGTACTCGGTGACTTGCCCCATCGTTGTCAAAGTCGTCCATAAGCATCCTACGGTGGTCTACACATACCGCGATTGCGGCGCCTTCGTCCGCTAGACGGGTGGCCCGACCGAGCGCGCCGGGCCGCTTATCTTGTTTCAAGCTGCCGCGGCCTCTCTAAAGCGCGCGGCCGATGCCGTCGCCGGCCGGATCGCGGCAGCGATGAAGGGCAAGCGAGCGGAGATTGTCGAGTCCAAGGCCACGGGATAGCGTTGCACATAGGCTCCGCTGTGGGGAGGGCGCATGACGAGGGTTCTGCTGGTCGGCTACGATCCCGACATTGTGGATTTTTCCGACCCCGCTTTGCCCCCAGGTATGAACGCTGACAAAATTCGCGCCGGCGTTGCGGTTGCGATGAAGCGGTTCGCCGAACGCGGATTGGACGCCGACGTTGGCTACATCCGGCCCGACGAAACCGCAGGGCCGACGGTGGAGCGTCAGTTAGCGTCGAAGAGCTATGATTGTGTTGTAATCGGCGCCGGCGTGCGCCTGCCGCCCCGGCGTCTTGCCGTGTTCGAAGCCGTCATCAACGCCGTTCATAAGGCTGCCCCAAGCGCAGCCATTGCCTTCAATACACGGCCCGACGATACCGCCGAAGCTGCCGCGCGCTGGTTGCCGGTTGGAAGCTGATGACCAATGGGCACCGAGGCGCTTTGGACTCGATTGCGAAAGCGCGCGACCCATGCCGTCGCCAACCGCATCGCGGCGGCGATGGAAGGACGGGATTCAGAATTACGCAAGATTTCGTCGTGAAACCGCTTGGCGGTGTAAGCACCATATCGTGACCGCGGGCTTGAGGTTCTATTTCGGCCTAAACAGTGGCTTTGGCGCGAAGCCGCTCATCCAACGCCATCGCGAGGATGATCCGCAATTTTTGACGCAGACCGCGAAACAGGGATTTCAGAAAGGAGCGAGCGGGCAAGCATTAATTACTCCACCGCCCTCTGATGGGTGTCCTTCAAGCGAGTGCGAAATTCCCCAGTGAGATTAGGCCGCAGTCGTAACTGGAACGCACTGAGCTGACTGGAATTCGGGCCGTCTCGGCTGGCCGAGAAGCGCGTCTGGCTCTGGCTATCGGCACGTTGCCTTCGGGTTATCGTGTGTAAGTGCACAGAACATTAGGCTGCCTTTTTCTGCACCATACGTCGCAATCAGGCGCTCCCTCAAAATCCTGATCTTATCGCGCGTATCCAGAACCGCACCGGCAACCGCCTTGTGAAAATTCGTGCCAACTCGCCCGCGCGCAGTCCTTGCTGTGGTCAGTGTCGGATCGCCAAGCTGCCCAAATCGTTCGGGATCTATGGTGCCGGTATCCTTGTTGAGATCTGCGTGCGAGGGAACAGTGCACTTCGCATCGCCCCTGGTGTCCAGCGGACTTTCCGGAATGAAGCAGCCGGATATCAACCCCTCCGGTACCGTCGTGGGTGCCAGAAGCCTGATGTTCAGGATTGGTGCATTACCCGGTCGATTCAGGCCGCGAGGGTTCGCTTTGGTGATTGGACCCGGCGCCGCCTCATCGGCCCAATTCGAGTGGGCGTAAAAGTCTTGTGCGGCGTGCAAGGCGGACCCCAGGAGCTCAAGCACATTGCATTTGGCGCGCCCCCTTTGCCTCAGATAAGTGCACGAAATCCTGGTGGGAATTTGAGAGTCATCGATGCGGCCGTTGCGTAGCAGGGGACGCGCCGCTGCGACCGCGAGGTCTATTTTCGTATGAATGTAAGCTCTGCACTCGAGCAATTTCGAGTTGTCGCAATGCGCCTCCGATTTGTTCAACTCTCGGTTCGCCGGGTTATCGGGTGCACCGACAGCGCCAAATCTGCCTTTGGTGCCTGCTAGTTCGTCAAGTGATTTGGACTGAAAGCACA
>DATJHD010000113.1:0-19810 GCA_035494275.1 Croceibacterium sp. | reverse complement strand
CGAGAAGCGCAAGCTCAGCCAGTGGTTCCTGAAGATCACCGACTTCGCGCAGGAGCTGCTCGACGGCCTCGACGAGCTGGAGGAATGGCCCGAGAAGGTGCGCCTGATGCAGGAAAACTGGATCGGCAAGAGCCAGGGCCTCCAGTTCAGCTTCAGACTGTCGGACGGCGGCTCCGTGGAGGTCTATTCGACACGGCCCGACACGATCTTCGGGGCGAGCTTTGTCGCGGTCGCTCCCGATCACCCGATCGCCCAGGCGGCCGCGGGGCGGGACGCCGGAGCGGCCGCGTTCATCGAGCTGTGCAAGCAGGGGGGCACGACCGCGGCCGAACTCGAGACGGCCGAAAAGCTGGGCTACGCCATCGGCACGAAGGCGATCCATCCGTTCACCGGGGCCGAGTTGCCGGTCTACATCGCCAACTTCGTGCTGATGGAATACGGCACCGGCGCGATCATGGGGGTGCCCGGCCACGATCAGCGCGATTTCGAATTCGCCGCCAAGTACGGCCTGCCGATCGTCCGCGTGATCGCCCCGACCGTCGGAGAGGCCGATGCCCCGCTGGAAGGGGCATACTCGGGCGATGGCGTGTGCGTGAACTCCGAGTTCCTCAACGGCATGCCGGTCGACGCGGCGAAGAAGGCGGTGATCGACCGCGCCGAGGCCGGCGGCTGGGGCGAAGGCAAGACCGTGTGGCGGCTGCGCGACTGGGGCGTCAGCCGTCAGCGTTATTGGGGCACGCCGATCCCGTTCATCCACTGTGACAATTGCGGCGTGGTGCCGGTGCCGAAGGACCAGCTTCCGGTCGTGCTGCCGGAGGACGTCGACATATCGCAGCCGGGCAATCCGCTCGTGCGCCACCCGAGCTGGAAGCACGTCCACTGCCCCGATTGCGGCGGCGCGGCGACGCGCGAGACCGACACGCTCGATACGTTCGTCGACAGCAGCTGGTACTTCCTGCGCTTTGCCAGCCAGCCGGACGACCGGCCGTTCGACCCCGAGGTCGTCGCGAAATGGATGCCGGTCGACCAATATATTGGCGGCATCGAGCACGCGATCCTGCACCTGCTCTACGCCCGCTTCTGGTGTCGTGCCCTCGCCCGCATCGGCAGGCTCGAAGTGGTCGAGCCGTTCGCCAGCCTGTTCACGCAAGGCATGGTGACGCACGAGACCTATTCGCGCGATGTCGAGGGGCGCGAAGTGTTCTTCGAGCCTCGCGAGGTGGATCGCTCGGGCGGCGGCGCCACCCTCAAGGCCGATGGCAAGCCAGTGGCGATCGGCCGGGTCATCAAGATGTCGAAGTCGAAGAAGAACACGGTCGACCCCGACGAGATCGTCGCCAGGTACGGTGCCGACGCGGTGCGCTGGTTCATGCTCTCCGACAGTCCGCCAGAACGCGACCTGCCGTGGTCCGAAGCCGGCATCGAGGGTTGCTGGCGCTTCGTGCAAAGGCTGTGGCGGCTGTTCGGGCAATTCGATGGCAGCGCCGGCGACGAGGACAAGGCGCTCAAGCGCAAGACGCACCAGACGATCGCCGAGGTGGCCGAAGACATCGAGGCCCTGTCGTTCAACAAGGCGGTCGCACGGATTTACGAGCTGACCAACGCGACGGAGAAAGCGAAGCCCTCGGCCGACCGTGATTGCGCTATTAGGACGCTGCTGTTGCTCGCCGCACCGATGATGCCGCATCTTGCGGAAGAAGCGTGGGCCGGGCTCGGGGAAACGGGCCTGGTCGCCGATGCGTCGTGGCCCGAGCTCGACCAGGCGCTGCTGGTGGAGGACGAGGTCACGATCGCGGTGCAGCACAAGGGCAAGCTGCGCGACACGGTGACCGCTCCCAAGGGCGCGCCGAAGGAACAACTCGAAGCGCTTGCGCTGGCGAGCGAGAAGGTCCAGCGTTCACTTGACGGGGCAGAAGTGCGCAAGGTGATTGTCGTGCCCGACCGGCTGGTGAACATCGTCACATGAAGCGGCTGGACCTGCCCATCGTAATGCTGCTGTCGCTGTCCGGCTGCGGTCTCTCGCCGATGTACGCCGGTGGCGGCAGCGGGCCGGTTGCGCGGGGCCTCGCGGCGGTCGAGGTTTCACCGATCCAGGGCAAGGCCGGATGGCTGATGCGCAATGATCTCAGGGATCGGCTCGGCCAGTCGGGCAACCATGCCGCCACGCGCTACCGGCTCGACGTCCTGCTTGACGACCAGCTCGAGGGAATGGGCCTGATCAGTGACGATACCGTCGGCCGCGAGCGGCGCACATTGCGTGCGCGCTACCAACTCGTCGATGTGGCCAGCGGCGACATCCTGCTCGATGCCACGGCGGGCTCCGATGCCGGCATCGATGTCGTCTCGAGCGAATATGCGACGATCGCCGCCGAGAACACGGCGCTGGAAAACCTCTCGCAAGAAGTTTCCGACCAGATCGTCGCCCGCCTCGCGCTGACGCTCCGCGCGCAGTCGTGAAGGCCACGCAGAAGGACTTTCGCCAGAAAGCCCCGCGCGCGGCCCGCGACTGCCGTGTGTTTTTCTTCTGCGGTCCCGACGAGGCGGGCGCGGCCGCGGCGGCCGGCATGATTGCAGGCCTGTTTCCCGACGCCGGGGAGCGCGTGGAGTTGGCCGGCGGAGACTTGCGCGGCGACCCTGCCAGCCTGGGCGACGAGGCGCGTTCCGGTTCGCTCTTCGGAGATGCCCGCCACGTCTACGTTCGCGCCTCGGGCGACGAGGCGCATGCTGCGGTCAGCGCCCTGCTCGAGACCATCGATTCCGGCGAAGCCGAAGGGGCCTGTCCGGTCCTGATCGTCGCGACCTCGGCCACTGACAAGTCCCGCACCGCCGTGCTGCTCGAGAAGCGCGACGACGCACTGGTGGCGATGTTCTACCCGCCCGACTTGCCAGAGGTGACGAACGAAGTCGGACGAATGGCGGGCGCTGCCGGGCTGAAGATGAGCCCCGACCTTAACGAGCGGATTGCGCGTGCCGCCGGGCTCGACTTGCGGCTTGCGCAATCCGAGGTTGAGAAGCTGGCTCTCTATTGCGACGCTTCGCCCCAGGCACCGCGGGCCGTTCACCCGCAGGACCTCGATGCCATTGGAGCCTCGACCGAGGAGGAAGGCTTCATGCCGCTGGTCAATGCGGTACTCTCGGGCGATGCCAGAAAGGTACCTGGCGAGCTGCGCCGGATGCGCGAGCTCTCGCTCAACCCGGTCGGCGTCTTGCTGGCTTTCGAACGCCGCGCGGCTCAGCTCGCCCAGCTGGCGGCGAGGTTCGGCGGTCGCGGCAGGCTCGACCAATTCATCGACGGGGAAAAGCGGGCGCGAAGAATTTTCTGGCGCGATGCTGGCGATCTTCAGAAACAACTCGCTTCATGGCGCGGCGAACGGCTCGACCGGCTGGTCAGGCGGTTGGCCGAGGCCCATCGCGCGCTCCTCTCCAATAGCGCGGCGGCCGAAACACTGCTGGGGCAAGAACTGGCCGAAATAGCGCGCAAGGCGATGGCCCAGCAGAAAACCCGCTGACGCCCCGCGGGCATGGGACGTGCAATGCCCCTCGCCTGCTTGCATCGTCGATCAGCGTCACCGGCAGCGGCCTCGCTGCGTCCGGGCCTGGCCGGCTCTGCCCGGATCCGCGGCCTCGCGTGGAGCGACCGACCGCGAGGCGAACCCTGCCAATCGCGCCTGCCGGGCGATGGCGAATGCGTCAGCGGGCAGATGATCTCACGAGACGTTCGGCTATGGGTGGCACCCCCCTGATCGAGTCGCACGGGTGTGCGTTCTGAACGGTCCCCTTGCGGCGGCCCATGCCAACCGCCATGTGACCGGCGTGATCGAAACCGGTTTTCACGCCCTTGTCGACGGCCGCCGGATCGCCTTTCGTCAGCGTCGGGGACGCGAGCCGACGATCGTGTTCCTCCCCGGCTACATGTCCGACATGGCGGGCAGCAAGGCCATGGCGCTGTTCGACTGGGCGGGCGAAACGGATCGCGCGTGCCTGCTGTTTGATTACTCCGGCTGCGGCGAGAGCCTAGGCGATTTCGCGGACGGAACGCTCTCACGCTGGCGCGAGGAAGCCGTTGCGGTGATCGAGACCCGTACCCAAGGCCCGGTGCTGCTGGTCGGCTCGTCGATGGGCGGCTGGCTAATGCTGCTGGTGGCGCAAGCGCTGGGCGATCGTGTCGCGGCGCTGGTCGGGATCGCCGCGGCGCCGGACTTCACCCAATGGGGCTATGATGCCTGCCAGAAGGCACGGCTTGCCGCGGGGGAGACCTTGCGGCTCGCCAATCCCTACGGACCGGAGCCGACCCCCGTTTACCCAAGCTTCTGGGCCGATGGCGAAACGCTCCGCCAGCTCGAGCATGAAATCCCGTTCGACGGGCGCGTGCGGCTGCTACACGGCCTGGACGATGCCGACGTCCCGCCCGAAATCTCGCTGCGGGTGGTCGCGGCGTTACGTTCACAGGATGTGCAGGTGACGCTCGTCAAGGGCGGCGATCATCGTCTGTCGCGCGGGAGCGACATTGCCTTGCTGCTTCGCACCCTCGCCGCGCTTGTCTGAAGAACCGCTCATGCTGCTTGCTGCCATCGCTTTCCTCGCCGCCGAGCCCGCCGCAGCGACGCCGGCACCCGCGCCCGAGGCGAGCCGGCTGAAGGCCTGCCTCGAGCAGGCCCAGGCGGAGCCCGCGAAGGCGATTCCGGCGGCCAGCCGGTGGCTCGCCGAAGCGAAGGGCGTAGCGCGTGCATTGCCGCAGCAGTGCCTCGGCCAGGCGTACACGAGCCTGCAAAACTGGACCGCTGCGCACGGCGCGTTCCTCGCCGCACGGGATGCGGTGGCGCCGAGCGATCGCGGTGCGCGGGCACGCCTCGGAGCGATGGCCGGAAATGCCTCGCTCGCGGCCGGCGACGCCACTACAGCGCTTGCGGAGCTGGACGACGCGGTCGCCGATGCGAGCCTTATCGGCGACAAGGCGCTCGTCGGCTCGATCAGGGCCGACGACGCGCGCGCGCTGGTTTCGCTGGGGCGCAACGCCGTTGCCGCAAAGGTCCTTGACCTCGCGCGAGCCGAGGCGCCGAAGGACGCCCAGATCTGGCTGCTTTCGGCGACGCTGGCCCGGCGGATGGGCCAGCTCGAACAGGCCCGGCAGCAAATCGCCAATGCGGCAGTCCTCGACAGGTCCGATCCTGCCATCGGACTGGAGGCCGGGGTGATCGCCGAACTGGCTGGCGACGAGGCTGCGGCTCGCGCGAGCTGGCAAGCGGTTGTCGCCGCGGCTCCCGACGCTCCAGAGGGTAGGAGCGCCAAGGCGTACCTGGCGCAGATCGGCGGGTCAGGCGGATGATCCCGCTTTCGGTCCTCGACCTTATCCCGGTGCGGGAAGGCAGCGGCGTGGGCGAGGCGCTGGCCGAGGCGGGGAAACTCGCTGCGGCCGCCGAGGCGGCGGGCTACAAGCGTTTCTGGGTCGCCGAGCACCATGCAACCGAAGGGGTCGCGGGCGGGGCGGTATCCGTCGCGCTGGCGCACATCGGCCATTGCACCTCGACCATTCGCCTCGGCGCCGGTGGGATCATGCTGCCGAACCACAACCCGTTCGTGATCGCCGAGCAGTTTGGTGCGCTAGATGGGCTGTTTCCCGGCCGAATCGACCTCGGCCTCGGCCGCGCACCGGGTGCCGCTCCCATCCTTTTCCAGGCCCTGCGCAAGGACCCGGCGCGCGCCGCCGAATACTTCCCCAACGACGTGGTTGAGCTGCGCGCGCTGTTCACCGGGGACATCGATTTGCCGATCCGGGCCACGCCGGGTTTCGGCGCGAAGGTCGAATTGTGGATGCTCGGCTCGAGCCTGTTCGGTGCGCAGCTCGCTGCGCAACTGGGCCTGCCTTACGCTTTCGCCAGCCACTTTGCGCCCGATCAGCTCGACGCCGCGCTCGAGACCTATCGCACCCGCTTCCGCCCCTCGGCCGCCCTTGCAGAGCCGCACGCGATGGCGGCGATGACGGTGATTTGCGGCGATACGGACGAGGAGGCGGAGCTACTCGCCTCCTCGCAGGACCAGGCGTTCGTGCGGCTGCGCAGCGGGGATCCGGGCAAGTTGCCGCCGCCCGTGCCCGGCTACCGGCAGTCGCTGCCCGAATCGGCGCAAGCGATGCTCGAGCGGCTGGCCGTCGCGCGCGCGGTCGGCTCCCCCGAGACGGTGGCGACCAAGATCACCCGCTTCGTCGAGCGCACCCGGGCCGACGAGATCATCGTCTCCGGCGCGACTTACGATCCGGCCGCCCGGCGGCGCTCGCTCGAGCTTACGATCCGAGCCGTTGCTCCCTAGCGCCGGTAAGTCTAAGGGGACGCGTAAATTCGTTTCAGATGTAACGAAAGGCAGGAAGGCATGGCGGCGGACGGCGGGGGGAAAACCGGACTGTCGAAGTCGCAAAAGGCGCTCGCCAGGCGCCTCGCCGAGCGCATTGGCGACTCGATGCTACCCGGCGAGACGGCGCTATCCGCCGCCCGCCTTTTCGACGCGGCTGACTTCCTGCTCGAAGCCGCTCTGGTCCGCAGCGACGGGCAACCTTCGATCCTGCTTCGCAGCGCTCCGGGCGGGCGAACGATGCGCCTGGCGGTGATCAACGACGACATGCCTTTCCTGGTCGATTCGGTGGCGTCGGCAGTGGCCGCGCAAGGGCTGGCGATCGACGTTCTCGCGCACCCGATCGTCACCGTCGAACGCAAGTCCGGAAAGCTCACTTCGCTGCCCGAAAAGGGCGGGCACCCAGAATCGATGATCTACCTCGAGGCCGGCCGGGTCGACGCGAGGCAGCGCCGCGCGCTCGAAAAGGCGCTCGAGGTAACCCTTGGCGACGTGCGCGCGGCGGTGGCAGACTGGCCGAAGATGGTCGCCCGCATCGAAGCCGATGCCGACCTGACGAGCGATGCGGAGGGCGCGGACCTGCTGCGCTGGTTCGGCAGCGGCATGCTTACGCTGCTCGGCCATGTCACGCGCTGGCGCGACGGCCGCAACACCGATGCGCTGGGCATTTGCCGCAAGAGCATCAAGCAACCGCTGGCCGACGAAAGCTACGCAAGGGCGTTCGCGTGGTTCGACCGCAAACGCGGGCCGGCGCCGCTGATCGTCAAGGCCAACCGGCTCTCGAACGTCCACCGCCGGGTCCCGCTCGACCTGTTCATCCTCCCGATCATTGAGCGCGGCCGGGTTGCAGCGCTCTCAATCCACGCCGGAGTGTGGACCAGCGCCGCCCTCGCCACGCCTCCCGACGAAGTCCCGCTGCTGCGGCGCCAGCTTTCCGCGACGATGGATGAGTTCGATTTCGCGCCGGCGAGCCATGACGCCAAGGCGCTGGTGCACGCGTTGACCACTCTGCCACACGACCTCATCATCGGCTTCTCGCACGCCGACATCACCCGCGTCGCGACCGCCATGATGGCGCTGGCCGACCGCCCGCGGCCGAGAGTCGAACTGGTTGCCGCGCCGCTCGCGAGGCACCTGTTCGCCTTCGTCTGGCTGCCGCGCGACGCCTTCTCGACCGAGGTTCGCGAAGAGGTCCAGGCGCTGCTCGAAGAAGAAACCCGGACCAAAACGCTCGATTGGAGCCTGATGGTCGAAGGCAGCAATCTCGCGATGCTGCGCTACGTGCTCGACTTCCGCGCACACGAGAACAGGCCAGACCAGGCGGCAATCGACCGGCGGCTGCAGGCCATGCTGCGTGGTTGGGGCGAAGCGGTCGAGGCCGAGTTGGCCAAGAGCGTCGAACCGGGCCGCGCCGCGGCGCTCGCCGCCCGCTATGCCGAGGCGTTTCCGCAAAGCTACCGCAGCGTGTTCGGCCCCGTCCAGGCGGCGCGCGACATCGAGCGGCTGCGCCACCTCGCCCCGCTCGACCCCGATCGCCCGCTCGGCCGTGACGCCAGGCTCTATCGGCTCGAGAGCGATGCTGCCGGCGAATTGCGGCTGAAGATCTACCAGCAGGGCGGTTCGATGCCGCTGTCGGACGCGGTGCCGGCGCTGGAGAATTTCGGTTTCCGCGTGCTCTCGGAATTCCCGACCGAGCTCGTCAACGGCGAGCGGGCGACGGTGCACGATTTCCGGCTGTCGCTCGTCCGCGACGATCCCGCCGATGTGCTCGCCCGCGCCGATGCTATCGAAGGGGCCATCGCCACGGTTCTCAACGGCCTTGCCGAGGACGACGTGTTCAACCGCCTCGTCATCGGCACCGCGCTCGATGCGCGGGAGGCGAACTGGCTGCGCGCAATGTATCGCTACCTGCGCCAGGCAAGCCTGCCGTACACGATCTACACCGTGGTGGAGGCCTTGCGTGCCGCTCCCGACGTGACCCGCGGCCTCATTCGGCTGGTGCATGTCTGCCATGACCCCGACTTCGAGGGCAACCGCGAGAAGGCGGGAGCCGAGGCGCACGAGGCCATCCGCCAGGGCCTCACGCACGTCGCGGCGATCAACGACGACCGCCTCCTGCGGCTTTACTGGGAAACGATCGGCGCGATCTTGCGCACCAACGCCTTTGCTCCCGCGGCGCGCGAGGCGCTCGCCTTCAAGTTCGATTCGGCCCGCGTCCCGGGGCTGCCGAAGCCGGTGCCGTGGCGCGAGATCTGGGTCTATTCGCGCCGGGTCGAGGGCATTCACTTGCGCGCCGGGCCGGTCGCCCGCGGCGGCATCCGATGGTCGGATCGCCGCGACGACTTCCGCACCGAGATCCTCGGGCTGATGAAGGCCCAGCGGGTCAAGAACGCGGTCATCGTCCCGACCGGCGCCAAGGGAGGGTTCTATCCCAAGCAGCTGCCGGACATGCACGAAGACCGCGATGCCTGGTTCGCCGAAGGCCGGGCGAGCTACGAGGTGTTCATCCGCAGCCTGCTGTCGGTCACAGACAACATCGCCGGCAGCAAGGTCGAGCACCCTTCCTGCGTTGTCGTGCACGACGGCGACGACCCCTATTTCGTCGTCGCCGCCGACAAAGGCACCGCGACCTTCTCCGACGTCGCCAACGCGATAGCCGAGGATCACGATTTCTGGCTCGGCGACGCTTTCGCCTCGGGCGGCTCGCATGGCTACGATCACAAGGCGATGGGCATAACCGCGCGCGGCGCGTGGATCTCGGTCCAGCGCCATTTCCTTGAGATGGGAATCGACGTGCAGTTCGAGCCGGTGCGGGTGGCCGGCTGCGGCGACATGTCGGGCGATGTGTTCGGCAACGGCATGCTGCTGTCCAAGGCGATCCAGCTGATTGCCGCGTTCGACCACCGGCACATCTTCATCGACCCGGATCCCGACCCGGCCGTGAGCTGGAAGGAGCGCAAGCGGCTCTTCTCCCTCCCCCGTTCAAGCTGGGCCGACTACGACGCCAAACTGCTGAGCAAGGGCGGCGGCATCTACTCGCGGACGATGAAGCGGATAGCGATCTCGAAGGAGGCCTCCGCCGCGCTCGGCACCGACATTCGCGAATTCGATCCCGACGCGCTGATCAACACCATCCTCAAGAGCGCGGTCGATCTCTTGTGGTTCGGTGGCATTGGCACTTACGTCAAGGCGAGCGCCGAAGCGAACGCGCAAGTCGGCGACCCCGCCAACGATGCGGTGCGCGTGAGCGGGGACGAAGTGCGCGCGAAAGTGGTCGGTGAGGGCGCCAATCTGGGCGTCACGCAAGCCGGACGCATCGAATTTGCGCTCGCCGGCGGCAGCATCAACACGGACTTCATCGACAACTCGGCCGGGGTCGACTGTTCCGACAACGAAGTGAACATCAAGATAGCTTTAGATTCGGCCGTCAGGGCCGGTCGGCTGTCGGTTGGGCGGCGCAATGCGCTGCTGGCGGAGATGACCGATAGCGTGACCGCGCTCGTGCTCGAAGACAACCGGCTCCAGGCGCTCGCGCTCTCGATGGCGCAGAAAGGCGGCGCCAACGCCGTCGCCTCGCAGACCCGGCTGATCGAGCGACTCGAGGACATCGGGGGGCTCGACCGGAAGACCGAAGGCCTCGCCGCCGGCGACGTGCTCGCGCGACGCGCGATGGATGGAAAAGGCCTGACCCGGCCCGAGCTGGCGGTGCTCCTGTCCAACACCAAGCTCGCCTTGCAGGATGCGATGGAGGCGAGCGGGCTTGCCGAAGATTCCGCATTCGAACCGCTGCTCCTCGGCGATTTCCCCGAGGAGATGCGGGGCCCCTTCCGGAGCCGCATTCTCCAGCACCGGCTGCGCAAACAGCTCGTCGCCACCGTCGTCGCCAACAAAGTCGTCAACCGGATGGGCCTCGTCCACCCGTTCGAACTCGCCGAGGAAGAAGGCGCCGGCCTCGACCAGGTCTGCTCGGCGTTTGTTGCCGCGAGCGCCTTGCTCGGGCTCGACGAGATCTGGCACGCGATCGACAGTGGCAAGATACCGGAGACGGCTCGATTGACGCTGTTCGAGCAGGCGGCGCTCGCGCTGCGGAGCCACATGGCCGACCTGCTCCGATCGAACGGCGGGCTGATCCTGCCGAGCCGCGCGATTGCCGAGCTCAAGAGCGGAGTCGCCCAGCTCGATGCCCAGGTTCAGCAACTGCTCGAGGATGAAACCCGTGGCCATGCGCAGCGCATCGTCGTCGAGCTCTCGGACATGGGAGCGCCCGAACGGTGCGCGCGGATGGTGGCGCGGCTGTTCGAAATGGACGGGGCGATCGGGCTGGCCGCCCTCGCCCGCGACAGCGGGATCGCGCCGACGATGCTGGCCCGCGGTTTCGTCGATCTCGGCGCGCGACTCGGCCTCGACTGGGCGCAGTCAAAGGCTGCGGTGATGAGCCCGTCGGATCCATGGGAACGGTTGCTGGTCGCCGGCCTGGCGCGCGATTTCCAGCAGATGCGGCTCGAGTTCCTGCGCGCGATCGCCCGGCGCAAATCGGCAAAGCAGGACCTCCTCGGGCTGATCGATTCGTGGGCGTCGAGCCATAGGAGCGCCATCAAGCAGTTCCGCGCGATGGTGGGCCGTGCCCAGGCAGCCTCGCCCGTCGCCCCGGCCATGCTTGCGCAGATCGCCAGCCAGGCACGGAGCATCCTCAAGCGTTGATCTGCCCTTGACGCGCAGCGGGAATTCGCCAACCCCCGGCTGATGAGCAGTGCCGATCTGGTGATCGTCGGGACGGGCCACGGGGGAACCCAGGCGGCGATCGCGTTGCGCCAGAACGGGTTCGAGGGCTCCATCCTGATGCTCGGTCGGGACACTGTGCCGCCCTACGAACGACCCCCGCTATCAAAGGAATATCTCGCCGGCGAGAAGCCGTTCGAACGTATGCTGGTCCGCCCGGAAGCCTTCTGGGCCGACCGCCAAATCGAATTGCAGCTTGGTGCGGCGGTCACCAAGATCGATCCTGCCGCCAAGGAATTGACGCTCGTTGGTGGCGATACCGTCGCTTACGGGACGCTCGTCTGGTCGGCTGGCGGCGACCCACGGCGTCTCTCGTGCCCTGGCGGTGACCTCGGCGGCATCCACGCTGTGCGGGACAAGGCCGACGCCGACCGCATCAAGGCGGAACTGGATGCCGGGGCGGACGAAGTCGTGGTCGTCGGCGGGGGCTTTATCGGCCTCGAAGCGACCGCCGTGCTGCGCAAACGCGGTTGCAAGGTGACCCTGCTCGAATCGCAAGACCGCGTGCTCGGCAGGGTCGCGGGAGAGGACCTGTCGCGCTTCTATGAGGAAGAGCATCGTCGTCACGGTGTCGACGTTCGCCTGTCGGCGGAAGTCGCGACAATCGAAGGCGACGGCGACCGGGTGACGCGGGTGCAGATGGCCGACGGAGAGTCGCTCGACTGCGACATCCTTGTCGTCGGAATCGGCATTGTCCCGGCAGTGGGCCCGTTGATCGCCGCCGGCGCGGCAGGAGCAAACGGCGTCCAGGTCGATGAATTCTGCCGCACCAGCCTGCCCGACATCTACGCGATCGGCGACTGCGCGGCGCACGCCAACCGCTACGCGGGCGGCTCGGTCATCCGCCTCGAAAGCGTGCAGAACGCCCACGACATGGCCGCTTGCGTCGCCAGGGCGATTTGCGGCGACCCTCAACCCTATGACGCGGTACCGTGGTTCTGGTCAAACCAGTACGACTTGCGCCTGCAGACCGTCGGCTTGACGCTCGGCCACGATGCCACGGTGCTGCGGGGCGATCCGGCCGAGCGCAGTTTTTCAGTTATCTATCTCAAGGAAGGCCGGGTGATTGCGCTGGATTGCGTCAATCGCACGAGGGATTACGCCCAGGGCCGCAAGCTCATCGAGGCACGCGCGGTCATAGCCCCGGAACTGCTGCTGGATACCGGGACCGAGCTCAAGGCGTTGCTCTGAGGCGCCCCAGCGCCCATCTGGCCGCTTCGGCGACGATGGGATCGGGATCGCCCGCAAGTTGCGCCACCGGCCCGGCCAGCGCCGCCTCGAAGCTGTTGCCGGCGGCGATGAGGCAGTTGCGAACGAAGCGGTTACGACCGATGCGCTTGATCGGCGAGCCGGAGAACTTCGCGCGAAACTGGGCGTCGTCGAGAGCCAGCAGTTCGGCGAGATCGGGAGCAACCAGATCCTCTCGCGGGAGGAAGTCGCGATGGCGCCTGGCTGCATCGGCGAACTTGTTCCAGGGGCACACCGCCAGGCAATCGTCGCAGCCGTAAATGCGGTTGCCGATCGCTTCGCGAAACTCGTGCGGGATCGGCCCCTTGTGCTCGATCGTCAGGTACGAGATGCACCGCCTCGCATCGAGCGTGAACGGCGCGGGGAACGCGTTTGTCGGACAGGCTTCCTGGCACGCCGTGCATGTGCCGCAGGATTGCGCGTGCGCCTCGCCGGGGGCGAAAGGTATCGTCGTGTAGATCGCTCCCAGAAACAGCCAGCTGCCGTGTTCACGGCTCACAAGGTTGGTGTGCTTGCCTTGCCAGCCGATGCCCGCCGCTTCGCCGAGCGGCTTTTCCATCACCGGCGCGGTGTCGACGAAGACCTTGAGCTGTGTGTCGGGCACCTGCTCGACCAGCCAGCGGGCGAGCGCCTTCAGCGCCTTCTTGACCGTGTCGTGATAATCGCGCCCCCGGGCATAGACCGAAATGCGTGCCTTCTCGGGGTGGCACGCAAGCGCCAGCGGGTCGATTCCGGGCGCATAGCTCATACCGAGCGCGATCACGCTGCGTGCCTCAGGCCACATCGCCTGAGGCCCCTTGCGGACATCGGCGCGAACTTCCATCCACTCCATCTCGCCGTGGCGGCCCGCGGCGAGCCACTCCTCGAGGCGACGCGCTCGCAGCGGATCGTCTCCGGCAGGCGCAAAGCCCACCGCAACGAAGCCGAGCTCGCGCGCTTTGGCCTTCATTCGCCGCTGCAGCTCGTCGATGTCCACCGCGTTGACCAAACTCGCCCTTGCCCGCGTTTACCCGCGCCCTATACCCCGCCTCCGATGGACGCTGCGCTAGGCCATGCCCTCCCCGCCCGCAATGCTGCCGACAGGCCTCTCGCCATCGAGGCGCACGGGCTGGTCAAGCGGTTCGACGGCACGCTGGCCGTCGCCGGGATTGATCTCGAGGTGCCCGAGGGTGCGATCTACGGCGTGCTTGGCCCGAACGGCGCCGGCAAAACGACGATGCTGCGCATCCTCCTCGGCATCATTGATCCCGACGAGGGCACCCGGCGGGTTCTCGGACACGAGCGGCCGCGGGACGTCGCCCGGCTCATTGGCTACCTGCCCGAGGAACGCGGCCTCTACCCTTCCATGAAGGCTTACGAGGCAATCGCTTTCATGGGAGCTCTGCGCGGCCTGCCGCTCAATCTCGGGCGCCGGCGCGGGCGCGAACTGATGGAGCAGCACGGCCTCGGCTATGCCGCCGATCGGCAGATCCGCCAGCTGTCCAAAGGCATGGCGCAGACCGTGCAACTGCTCGGCACGCTCGTCCACGAGCCGAGGCTGCTCGTGCTCGACGAGCCCTTCTCCGGCCTCGACGCATTCAACCAGGGCAAGCTCGAGCAACTGCTGCGTTCGCTCGCCGAGAACGGCACGACGGTGCTGTTCTCGACCCATGTCATCGCTCACGCCGAGCGCTTGTGCGAGAACGTAGCCATCATCGCGGGAGGCAAGGTGCCATATGCCGGTTCGGTCGACGTGGCGCGCGATCGCATTCCGGCCCAAGTACGGCTGGAGACCGCGCGCAGCGACGGCCCATGGCGCGCGGCGCTGCCCCGCGATGCGCGGCACGAGGGCGCGTTCTGGTACTTTCCCCTTCCCGAGAGCGGGATCGAACCGTTGCTGCGCGCCCTGATCGAGGGCGATGCCGGCATTCTCTCGCTGTCGATCGAGCGGGCGGGCTTGCATGACGCCTTTGTCGACATTGCGGGGGAGGCTGCGGCCAAGGCACTCGCGGAAGAAAGCCCGGCGGAGGCGCGGACGTGACCGAAGCGACGCCGAGGTCACGCCTGTCACTCCCGGCCGCGGCCTGGGTGGTCGCCCGCCGAGACTTCGTCGCCATACTGTTCAGCCGCGCGTTTCTCTTCTTCCTGCTCGGTCCGCTGTTCCCGGTCCTGGCCGGGGTCCTGGCGGGGGGAATCGGCGAACGGGTCCAGGCGAGCACCGGGCAAGCGGACATGGGCATCGCCATGGCGCCGGCCGACGTCCAGGCCATGCTCCGCGCCCGAGACGCGCTCGAGGCGCGCCTCGAGCTGGACTTGCCCAAGCTCGTCGTGCTGAAACGATTGGCGCCGGGCGAGACGTTCGACGCCGCGTCCGTGCTTTCCAGGCAGGCGGGATCGATTGCCGCCGTGATTACCGGTACACCGGGCCATCCCAGGCTCACCGCGCCCGCCGAGCGGATCGCTCGCTGGCAAGGCGCCGTCGCGCTGATCGCGGCCAATGCGACCGCCAAGACCCAGGTCGATTATCCCAAGGTTGAGACAACCACCGTCGCGACCAGCGGCGCGAGCGAACGCATCGGCCGGGTGCGAACGGCTCAGGCGGCGCAAACGCTGCTGTTCATCGTCACGATCTTTCTCGCCGGCATGGTCCTGTCGACCCTTGTCGAGGAAAAGGCCAACAAGATCATCGAATCCCTGGCGGCGGCGATCCCGATGGACGCCCTGTTCTTCGGCAAGCTGTTGGCGATGTTCCTGGTGTCGATGGTTGGTGTGGTGGTGTGGGCAGCCGTCATCGGCGGCCTCGTCGGGTTCGCCAGCATGCACAGCTCGATGATCGGCGGCATCGACCTCAGCGGCCTGCCTGATCCCGGCGTGGGTTGGCCGCTGTTCTTCGCCTTCGCCGTCATCTATTTCACGATGAATTACCTGCTGCTGGGCTCGGTCTACCTGACCATCGGCTCGATGGCGGCGACCGTCCGCGAGGTTCAGACGCTGTCGATGCCAGCGACACTGGCGCAGGTGGTGGTGTTCTATTTTTCGATTTTCGCGTTGACCGACATCGGCGGCCCGATCGAGCTTGGGGCCATCGTCTTCCCGCTGAGCTCGCCTTACGCCATGCTCGCCCGGGCCGCCGTCCAGGAGAGCCTGTGGCCGCATTTGCTGGCGATCGGCTGGCAAGTCCTGTGGGTCGTCTTGTTCATCCGCGGGGGCGCCGCCTTGTTCCGCCGCCGGGTGATGAAATCGGGCCCGCAAAAAGTGAAGCAAAGGGGAAAGGCCGCGCGCCGGACGGACCGCAAGGTTGCACAATCGAGTTCGTAGTGGTTATAGTCCGGTTCAGGAACGGTTCCGACAATATCCCGTAGAGTCAATGTCATGATCGACCAACCGCAATCCCGCCGCTCGCTGCTCGCCTGGTTTGGAGCCGGGGCCGCCGCATCGGTTCTCGCCGCCTGCGGCTCGTCCGCCAAGGCCGCGGCCTACAAGGTCAATCTGACCGACGCGCAGTGGCGCAAGCGCCTCACGCCGGCCCAATATGAAATTCTGCGCCAGCAAGGCACCGAACCCGCGTTCAGCTCTCCGCTGCTCAAGGAGCACCGCAAGGGCACCTTCGTTTGCGCCGGTTGCGGTAACGATCTGTTTGCCTCGTCGACCAAATTCGAGAGCGGCACGGGATGGCCGAGCTTCTGGCAACCGCTGCCCGGCGCCGTCGGTACCTCGACAGACTTCAAGCTCGGCTATCCGCGTGTCGAAGTGCATTGCGCCGATTGCGGCGGTCACCTTGGCCACGTTTTCAAGGACGGCCCGAAGCCGACTGGCCTGCGTTACTGCATGGACGGCCTGGCGCTGAAGTTCCGTCCGGCCTAGCGGACCCGGAACACCCGCAAGGGCCCGCGCTCGAATCCGGTGACCGGCTCAAGCCAGGCCGGCGCTCGCCCGGCGAGCAGCCGGTCGGCGAGGTTGTCATCACCCGCATCGGCATAGACGGTGAGCCTCGCCTGATCGGTACAGGCGACGAGGTAGCTCGTGCCGTTGGCCTGCACGATTGCGCGTGCGTTGCCGAGCGGGCCGGCGAATACGTCGAAAATCTCGCGCATCTTTGCCTGGTTGCGATGATAAGGCCCCATGACGACACTGTGCGGCGTCCGTGCGAGGATTTCAGGGCCGAGATCGAGCGGGGCGAACAGTTTGCTGCGAGGCAGCGCATTGAGGCGGTCGAGATCGCAGGTACCGGCCGACGAGGTCGCGCTCACGGTCGAGGACGATGCGGCGGATGCGCTCAAACGATCGAACGGCTTCATCGCTGCGGTGGCAATTACCGGAGTCGCAAGACCGATGCAGGCCAGCGTGCCGGCGACTCGCGGGACAACCCGCTTCAGCGCCCGCGCGCGCGGCAGGTAATGCATGAGAAGGACGGCGGCGAACGGGACAGCGAGCAACTGCGCGGCGAGCGCGGCGCGCAGCACCAGCAGCGACATGGCCGCTGCGGCGAGCGCGAACAGCGCCAGGAACGCCCAGCGCTTGCACTGCTCCGGCCGCTCGGCCTGCTGCAGCGCCATCAGCGCGCCGAGGACAAGCAGAGCGATGGTCCACAAGAGCATCGCCGCGAACGAGGGAAGCTGGCGGGTGATCGGCTGCCCTTCGACGATATTGTCGAGCCAGTAGTGCCTGAGCACCGGATCGACGCCGGCGAACGGGTCGAGGGCACAAGCGCCAAGCGGCAGCACGATGGCCGCCCCGGCTGCGAGACCGATGGGAACGAGCGAAGCGAAGCGGCCGGTGGCACGAGTCTGTCCCGGCAGGAAGCGAGAGGCCGCCGCGAGCGCCGCTGCCGCGCCGAAGGCCACGAAGTGCGGCCATGAAAGCTGGTCGCAATGGGCGGTGGTGATATAGCCGGCCGCGCGAGTGGCGAAGAACAAGGCGATCGAGCCAAGCGCCAGCGCTCCGAGGAAGGCCTCGTGCTCGCGGCGGCCCCAGAGCCCATAGCGCAAGGCGAACAGGCCGGCGAGCACCACCGCCAGTGGCAGGCCTTCGAGCGAGATCGTCTGCCACGCCGCCGCGACGAGCCCTGCCGCGAAAGCCGCGCGGTATCCAGCGCGGACCATCAGCCAGGCACAGGCCAGCGCCGCGACGGCTTGCCAGCCGTGGTGGTCGATCCTCATCGGCAGGAAATTGCTCGTCAGCAGCGGGAACAGCGGGATCAGCGCGGCCGCCGCCAGTCCGGTTTTCGCCGCGGCACCCAGGTCCTGAAGCAGCCCCCGCATCACAACCATCGCCACGAACAGCTGGCAGATCGGCACCGCGGTCATCGCCGCGATCTCGGCCGGCCGCTCCGCCAGGAACAGCCGGAAGACGACGAGGAAAGCCGCGATCGGGAGGTCGACCAGCCTCGACCAGTGCATGTCGGCGCCGAGCGGCGGGTTCATACGGTATTGCTGGACGTCGAACCAGCTCTGCCCGGCCAGCCAGTCGCGCACTTGGAGCAGGCGCATGTAATCGTCCGGGTCGCTGGGTGCGAAGTGGATGACCCGCGGCAGCGCCATCACCGACAGCGGCACCGACGCGGCGAGCCAGATATGCCACAGTCGCGGCACCCAGCTCCCCTTTTCGAGCACGGCCGGGGCGTCCGCGCGCCGCCGGTCCACGCCCGTCAGGGCGTGCATCGGAACACCACCCGCACGCGCAGACCCCAGGTCAGCAGGAAGCTGGCAGCGATCGCCGCGAGCTTGGCCAGCCGCGGGTCGATCCCTGCGAGATCAGCGAGGCCGACCATGGCGGTCGTCAGCGCCAGACCGGCCAGCGCCGAAACCACGAACAGCGCCTTCTGGCGATTGCGCTGCGGTCCTCTTTCGGCGACCGAGTCAGCGAACACCGTGCGGCTCGAGAGGAGCCAGTGCGCCAGGATGCCAAGGCTGTAGCTCGCGGCCGAGGCCGCTGCGGGCCACGCGTCCAGCGTCAGCAGGGCGAGGAACGAGCCCATGTCGACCGCGAGCGCGCCCGCGCTGGCGAAGAGATAGCGCAGGAAGCGCACGTCGCGCAGGCGGGCAGCGAGTTCGATCATCGCCGGATCGCTCGTCAGGCCGCCTTGCGGCCCGCTGCGACGCGCCGTGGCACGTCTCGCACCGAAGCGAGCGCCGCGGCCTGGTCTTCGGTGGGAGCGAGTGTCTCGCGCGCTGGCAGGCCCGACTCGGCGCCTTCGTCGCCCGCCTCGTGATATTCCGCGTCCTCGTTGACGCACCAGGTATCGTAGAGCCGCTTGCCGGCGAGGATGTTCTCGACCGTGAGCATGGCGGTCATCATCGCGTGGTCCTGGTTGTTGTATCGGTGCATGCCGTTGCGGCCGACGAGGTGCAATGTCGGATGCCTGGCCTCCAGCTCCTTGCGCATCGCCGCGACGTTGGCGGCGTAGTCCTCGTCGTAGACCGGGTAGGCCTTCTCCTGGCGCACCACCGCGCCGCCGATCACGTCGGCCGGATCGCACAGGCCGAGGGTGGCCATTTCGTGCTTGGCGAGATCGATCAGCTCCTCGTCCGGCGCGGACCACAGGCTGTCGAACTCGAAGCAGAAGTATTCGAGTCCGACGCAGGCGACACCTTCATCGGGGACCATTTCCGGCGACCAACTGCGGAAGTTCTGCACCCGGCCGACCTTTACCTTGCTGTCGTGGATGTAGATCCAGTTGTCGGGGAACAGGTCGTCCGACCTGATCATCAGCGCCACGGTGAGGAAGTCGCGGTACTTGAGCCGGCTGGCTTCGAGCAGCGTCGACGGCAGCGGATGAAGCCGCGCGGCAAGCTCGCGCATCGGCGCGGAGCTGATCACGTGAGCGGCCCTGACCACCTTCCTGCCATCGGCACCGTCGGCGGTCATGCGCCATCCGCCCTCGCCGTCGCTCGAGAGCCGCTCGAGCGCGTGACCCATCAGCACCTGGCCACCCCTCGCCTCGATCTTGGTCTTCGCCGCATCCCACATCATGCCGGGCCCGAGGCGCGGATAGCGGAAGGTCTCGAGCAGCGTCTTCACCGCCTGCCCATCGTTCGGCCGCTTGTTGAGGCCAAGCGACCGCCTGAGGCCATCGACCACCGCACCCCACAGGCTGAGGCCCTTGATGCGCTGGGCGGCCCAATCGGCGCTCATCTCGTTGCACGCCATGCCCCACACCTTCTCGGTGTAGGTCTTGAAGAATATCGAATAGAGCCGCTTGCCGAACTGGTTGGTGGTCCAGTCCTCGAAGCTCTTTACTTCGCGGATCGGGAACAGCTTGTACTTGAGGTAGCTCGCCATGCAGGCGGCCGAGCGGAGGATGCCAAGGTTGCTCAAGGCCTCGAACGCCCGCAGCGGATAGCTGTAGAACTTGCCCTCGTAATAGATGCGGCTCATCCGCGGGCGCTGGATGAAGTCGTCGGGCAGGATCTCGTTCCACAAATCGACGACCTGCTGGCTTTTCGAGAAGAACCGGTGC
>DATJHD010000112.1:0-6674 GCA_035494275.1 Croceibacterium sp. | reverse complement strand
CAAGGTCCTGTGCCCGGGCATGATCGAGCCGCAGTCTCCTTACGTCGAGCACCCCGAGCTGATCGCCCAGCGCATCGGCCGCTATGCCGACCTGCTCGGCCGCGAGCGGGTCATGGCCGGGGTGGATTGCGGCTTCTCGGTCCACGCCGGCAGCAACAACCTCGATCCCGAAGTCGTCTGGGCCAAGCTCGCCGCGCTTTCCGAAGGGGCGGCGATCGCCAGCAAGCGCTATTTCTGAGCAGGCCCGGCGGCGAATTGCATCGCCACCGCTCAAGAATTGTGGCACTATCGCGTTGTCCGATAGCCGATTCTTGGGAGTGGAATCATGCGGGACTTCCTGTTGCCGGTTGCCGCGGTCGCCTTGCTCATGCCGGGAGCCGCCCTGGCGGACGACAGCTGCCCGAAGAGCCTTACCCCCGACGTGATGACCGCGTTGGGCGAGCCGGCTGCCACGCTCAAGGGTGGTCAGGTCATCTATCAGCCGGCGAGCGCGACGATGCTCGGAATGCCGGTGAGCTACGTGGTCGTCACCAAGGGCTCCGGCGATGTCGTCGAGGAAATCGATTACCGCTTCGCCGGGGTCATGCGGAAGTACGGCCAGCGTTATCCGGACGCCGTGCTGCAGGCCTTCGACAAGGCCTATTCGGCCGATTGCGAGAATGGCAAGGTGACCTCGTGCGGTGTCGGCTTCACCGCGAAGGACGGCAAGGCGGGAGACCTCGTCGCAGCGCAAGTGACCGAAGCGGAGATCGACCTGCCGGCGAAGGTTGAAGGTGCCGCGCTGACGCAAATCAAGGCGGACTACGCCAGCCAGACCCAGGGTCCGGTGTTCCTCGTTTGTCTTTACAACACCGGAAGCTGAGGGCAGCGCCGGCAACGCCGCCCGCCACGCGCGGATTGGCTGCGCGGCGGCCGCGGCGGTGATCGTGGCCGTTGACGGCCCCTCCCCTCATCGTGTCAAATGGCGCTTGGCATTGCGGGCGTGGCGAAATGGTAGACGCTACGGACTTAGGCCAACTTGAGTGCTTCGCGGGGAAACCCCGAATGTAGAACTGCCCAAATTCGGGGAAACCTGTCACATGGCAATCCCGAGCCAAGCCCCGCCGGGGAAGGTGTAGAGACTAGACGGGCAGCGCCTAACGTCGCGCGAGCGGCCAGGGCGAAGGGATAGTCCAGACTCCAAACGCGCAAAGCTTGCGCGGCGGCGAAAGCCGTAGTGGGTAAGAAAATCCGTTGGGCGTAAGCCCGTGTGGGTTCGAGTCCCACCGCCCGCACCATGTGTTGAGATGAGTCCCCCGCTTGACCCTCAGGAATAGCATCGCCGTCACCTCGTCAGGCTCGATCGACTGGCGCACCTTCGAGCGCGCCCGGACCACGCTCGAAGAAGCCAACGCCTTTGCCAAAGGCGCGGCTGCGAAGCTGAAACTTCCAACAGAATGATCCCGACGCCTCGGGCGTCCCCTTCGGCCCGGCATACCCCTGAGCTTTGCCCGTGCCGGTCCGGGTCCGAGCGAGCGCACTCGCGGCTGTCGCGGCCGGCCGGGATCAGAAGTCCGTCGGCAGCCGCAGTGTGATCGCGACGTCGGGCGCGTCCTTCGTCGCGCCGATCTCGAAGTTCCAGTTCATCGACTGCTTCTCGCTCAGGCGGTACGACATGCCAAGGACGAGCGCGCCGACCTGGAGCCGGCGGGACTTCTGCAGGGTTCCGCCGATCTCGGTCGTGGTCGGGAAAATGTACGTGTGCTCGTACCCGAGCGAGAACGAGAAGCGTGGGTTGAGGGCGAACCCGAAGCCGAGGTTGCCGGAAATCGCGTCGCCCGGCTCGACCCGCCCCACCAGCGCGCCGCCGATGGTCCTGTTGATCGTCTTCGGGATGTTGTGCAGGTAGCTCGCGCTGCCGTAGATGACGACCGGATCGGACGGCAGCAGGAAATTGATCCCCGGTTGCACGGCCCAGAACCCGGATCCCGTCGCTAGGCCGGTGGCAATGCCGAACTCGTCGGATCCGACGTCGCACGGGCCTTTGCCGCTGTCGCTCTTCACGCGCAGGCTGCCGATGAAGATCGGCTGCTGCGCCTTTTGCGGGCTGTTGAGCTGGTAGCGCAGCGAGAATTCGACGTCGCCGATATTGCTTTCGCTGTAGGTCAGCGTCCGCACAATGCCCTGGTCACGCTGCTGGACGACCTCGATCGTATCGTGCCGATAGATGACAGGCACTCTCGCTTCCGCCTCGAGACGGCTCGTGATGCCGTAGCGCAACGTGCTCGTGCCAATCACGGTGTTGCGGTCGGCCGAGCTCGCCTCGATGATGCCGAGCTGCAGGCCGGGGACGAGCTCGACGCCGCGGAAAACCAGCCGGTCGTTGGAGGATTGGACGTATTCGAGCGAGGGTTCGAACACGAACTTGCCGCGCGGGGTCAGCACGCCCTGTCCTTCCGGCACCGCCGCGACATGCGTGCGCAGCTGTTCCTTTTCGCTCTCGCTCGACGGGGCTTCTCCCACCGGCTGCACCGGCGGGGCATCTGCGGAAGCCTGCTGGCTGGTGGAGGTCGCGGGCTGCCCCGCTTGCGCCGCAGCCGCATCACTTGCCGCCGCAACGCCGCGGCCCCTGAGAACGGCCAAGGCGCCGTCCTGCTCCTGCAGTTGGCGCTTCAGGGCGTCTATTTCGGCCTGTTGCTCCTTGAGCTGGTTCTCCAGAATTTCCAGCCTCTGCTCGGCCGAAACGGCCTGCGACGCGCTTTGCGCGTGAGCCTCGCCCGTCGCCAGCGCGGAAATGATGAGCGCAAGCGCGGGCAGGATGCACGCCCCGTGTATTCGTCCGCCACTCACAGCCATTCTCCTCTTCCCCGCAAGAGATTCGTTCCGCTCGCCGCAGATCGCCGGCGCTGGTTTGCCGTCCGGTGCATCAGGCTTCCTCGAACTCGGTGCCGGCCAAGGCGCCAAGCCGCCCCAGGTCGAGAAACCGCACCAGATGCGTCTCGAGCCGCGTGATGAGCCGCTGGCGGACGAGCTGGCTGAAGCTCCTGCTGACGGTCTCCACCGTCAGCCCGAGGAAGTCGGCCATGTCCGCCTGCGACATGGGCAGGTGAATGCAGCCGCCTTCGCCGGTGCGAGCCCGCACATCCAGCAGGAAGGCCGCCATCCGGCTGAGCGCCGTCCTGCGTCCGAGCAGCAGGATCGAATTCTCGACCAGTTCCAGGGCCTGGTTGAGCGCCCGTTCGTCCTCGTCGTGATCGCCCCAGGAGAAGCGCCTGAATTCCGCGCCGTCGCTGACGACCTCCGCGGAGGTCCTGTACAAGCCCTGCTCGACGCCGAAGGCCTCCCCGGCGAAGAAGAACCCGGTGAGTTGCCGCCGCCCATCCATGAAGAGGTAGCTTGTGCGCACGACACCCGAGACGACTTCGAAGCGGAACGCCGCCGGATCGTTCTGCCGGTAGATGATCGTGCCCTTCGCGGCCCTGCGAACAGACGAAGGCCCCGGCGCTGCACACGTCAATGAACTGTCACGGTAGTTCAAATCCCCGGACTCCTGGTTGCGTCGTCCCGAAGGAGCGCAGCACTCTTGTGCCTGCAAACTCCGTTGGAAAATCGGCACACGCATGCTCGCGGAGGCTTGTCGCATCCGTTCGCGAGATCATGTCAGCCGGCGCCCTAGGACCCTGTTTTTTCCTGTGAAATCGCGACCTCCCCTATCGAAAGTTAGCTATCATTCATCGGCACGGACGACGAGCGCAGTTCTACGCACGTAGTTTTGCGGCCGTGAAAGCCCGACGATGGGCAGGCTCGCCCGTTTGCCATCTTCTGCCGCTCCCGCGCTCACAGGCCGGCCGCTGCCAATGTCGCGGCGCCGAGCGCTTCGCCGAGGCCCGCTCCGAGCGAGGCGATCGTGTAATTGTTCCGGAACGCGCCATAGCCCTCGAGGCCGATGGTGGCCGTTACCTGGGTGCTGATCGTGGTGTCGTTGGCCGTGTTGACCAAAATGCTCTGGATACCGTCGGAAGTGTTGTGAATGACCGCGGTCTGGCCGTTGTTGGCGAGAAACACCGACGAGCCGCCGACGTTCATGGTGATATGCCCGGTGTCGAGCAATCCGTCCTGCAACTGCGTTGCGGCAGCCGGCGTGAGCACTCCCATGACGCTCTGGTTGGTCGTCGCCGAGGTGTCGGTCCAGTTGACGATTGTGACGAGCGACAGCTGGCCGTTGATCGAAGTCTCGATCTGGGCGCCGAGGGTCACGTTGACGCCACCGATGTCGAACCCGCCGCGTTGGTCCTCGAGGACGTCGTCGCCGACCTCCTCGGCCGGCGCCGCCAGAATTGCCGGGGGCGCTTCGGCGGCCATCGCGCTGGCCGGCGCATCGTCGAAGGCCAGCGCCAGCCCCGGCTCTGGCGTCGGCAAGGGTGCGGCAGCCGCACCAATGTCTTCCGCGGGGAGGTCGACGTTGGGTGCGACTGCCGCGGGCGAGGCGTCCGACGCGATGGTCCAGGCGTTCCTGGTGCCAATATCGCTGGCCTGGACGGCCAGATCGGGCGGCCCCGCAACCATCATCGCCATCGAAAGGAGAAGGTCGAGCATGTCAGAGCCCTCCCCCGCGAAGATCGATCTGCAGCTGGGTCGTTAGCTGGTAAATGGGCGGAAGAAATGTCGTCACGTCGCCGACCGGCCGCCGGTCGACGACGGCGCGGGTCGGGGCCCTCGCCCATGGATCCCATTCCGAGGCCAGATTGAAGACCGGCTTGTGCCCGCTCGCTTCACCGACGATCCCGAGCACGATCCCGTTCCAGGCGCTGCCGAATTCCTTGAGCTCCATCTTGCGCAACCCCAGCGCCGGATCGCCGAGCAGCACCTCGTCGCCTTCGACGCCCTTGATGACGACGAAATGCTTGTAACCCTTAAGATTTAGCAGTGCGATCACCGGCTGGTTCAAGGCAGCCAGTTGCTGCAGATCGAGCCTGAAACCGCCAGCCCTGTAACCGAGGCCCTGCAGGTAATTCTTCATGTCCAGCATCGAGAAACCGGACTTGCGGATCGAAGCCTGGTCGCCGGCCTTCCACATCGCGACGAACGACATGTTCTCGCTCGTCGGGCGCTCGTAGTGATAGGTCAGCAAGGTGGCGACGGCCGCGGAGCCGCAGCTGAAATCGTAGCGTTGGCGGACCACGGTGCGGAACGGGATTTCCCACCAGCTCTTCACGCCGACCCGATAGTACCCGTTCGAGTCGCCCCCGACGCGCACCTCGGCGAGCGCCGGAGCGGCCATTCCGATCGCGCCGAACCCGAAGGCCGCGATCAGCAGCGCAAGAGCCCATCTGTGCTGACGGCATCGGTCAAGGAGGCGCAATGGCGAGGACATGCCCCCTCACTGGCTGACGTTGATCGTGACATTCATTCCTGACTGCACGCTCACCTGGGATCCGGTGTTGATGACGATGTTGCCCAGGCCGTTGAAACTGGAGAGCGCGTTGTCGGAAAGACTCACATCGCCGGACGTCAGGTCGCCGCCGATCGAGGGGTTTGACACGATCGACGTGAGCTTCTGGTTGGCGATGGTGATGGTGGTGTCCTCGCCTTGTCCCCGGAGCTGCGCGAGCTCGTCGTCACGAAGGACCGTCGGCTGTCCGACCGCCTTCGTCGTGCTCGAGGCGGATTGCGCGAGGACGGCCTCCGAGGAGGCCTCGGCCGTTTTCGCGGAATGCTGTGGTGCCTGCGCGTGAGCGGCGGGAACCCCAACGAAAAGCAGCCCGCAGGTTGCCGGGCCCAAATACATGAAGCGCTTCATGGCACGTCTCCCCGACAGCGTCCGATAAACCCGGTTGACCGGGCCGGCGGGGGCCGGCCCGGTCGCTCGATACGGGTGTCAGTTGTTGAAGTGGGTATTGCCCTGGACCGCGAGGTTGTTCGCCGCCTGGTTGTTGGCGTCGATGCCGGTATTCCACGCCTGATTGAGGATGCCGGCGAACGCGGTGAAAGCCCCGCCGTTCACATGGTTGCCGCCACTGTCGTAGCCATGATCCTCGTCGATATCGACGACGTCACGCATGCCGAAATTGACGTTGACCGCCTTCAGGTCCTGGTCGGCGCTGATCTTGGTGACATTCACCGTCTTGGTGACGCTGGCGCTCGGGCTGAAGGTGAGCCCGATGTCGCCGACCGTCGAGGTGAACGACTTTGCGATACTGACCGCCGTATTGCCGTTGCCGCCGGCGCCCACGTCCGCGAGGGCCGGGGTGCCGAGCGACAGCCCTGCGACTGCTGCGGCTGCGAGAATCACTTTCCTGTTCATGGTCGTCTCCTGTTTGTCGGTGCTGGCGCCGGCCGGTGAGGGATCGAAACGGCGAGCACTCGCGAAGCCGGATGCAACCGGCCGTTAGTTGTTGAAGTGGGTGTTGCCCTGGACGGCGAGGTTGTTCGCCGCCTGGTTGTTGGCGTCGATGCCGGTGTTCCACGCCTGATTGAGGATGCCGGCGAACGCGGCGAAAGCCCCGCCGTTCACGGAGTTACCACCGCTGTCGTAGCCATGATCGTCCTCGATCTTGACGACCGAACCCATGCCAAAGTTGACGTTGACCGCCTTCAGGTCCTGATCGGCGCTCACCTTGGTGACATTGACCGTCTTGGTCGAGGTGAAGCTCGGGCTGAAATCCAGAGTGATGTCTCCGACCGTCGAGGTGACA
>DATJHD010000111.1:0-3988 GCA_035494275.1 Croceibacterium sp. | reverse complement strand
AACTGCAGGTTGATGTTGCTGAGCACCGGCTTCTGTGCGCCGGGGAAGGTCTTCGTCATGTTCTTCATGACGTATGCGTACTGGGCGGCCATCGGGGGTCCTTGGGCGTGAATCGGGTTGTCCGGAGTTGCCGCGCAGATAGGGGCTGGGGCTGTTCGGAGCAAGCATGCCCTTGCGTTGAGGTTGGCCCTGCGCGCTCACGTCCCGTCCTTCGCGCCGGAACCTTTGCGCTGCCGCACGATTGCCGAACCGCGAGGGGACCGGACGCAGGAGATTTCCGATGAAATTCAAGTCAGTCCCAATGCTTGCGCTGGCCAGCGGCCTCGCCCTTGCCACCACGGCGTGCGGCAAGACCGACAGCGCTGACGCCGGTCCGACGGCCACCGACACGACGGCGGCGACCGATACCGGCACGCCGGCGGGTACAGGCACCGCCACGCACGACCATGCGGCCCAGTTCCTGACCGACGTGATCCAGACCAACAACGCCGAGATCAGGTTCGGACAGGCGGCGCAGGCAATGGGCTCGGCCCGGGGTGTCAAGGATTTCGGCAAGATGCTGGTCGCCGATCACACGAAGGCCAACGACCAGGCGAAGCAGCTCGCGATGGCCCTCAACGTGCCGGTGCCCGGCGGCACCACGCCGCAGGCCGACTCCGAGCTGAAGATGGCGACCGGCACGTCGGGTGCCGCGTTCGACAAGGACTTCCTCGCCGACATGGTCAAAGGCCACCAGCAGGCGATCGACAAGTTCCAGCAGGAAGCGGGCAGCAGCGACCCGGCGCAAGTCACCGACTTCGCCAAGCAGACGCTGCCGACGCTCAAGAAGCATCTGGCAACCGCGCAGTCATTGCAGAACTAGGCGGCGCGAGCTGCCCGAGCGCGAGCCCGGCTATTCCGCCGCTTCCCCGTCCCTCAATCCGGCTTCCTGCGCATCGAGGACCTTGCGCTCCCGCCGTGCACGGCGTTCGCGGCGGCGCATGTTGCGCGGGGAATTGCGGACGTATGTCCACCAGGCATAGAAGCCCGCGGCGATCATCAGCGCCAGGAGCAAGTAGCCGATAAAGTGCCTTATCGTCATCGCACCTCCCTGCCGGTGCAAGGTCCGCAACTTTTCGCTGGAAAAGCGGCCCTGGCTGCAAGCTTGAGCCAATTCCATTGTGAATTCCGGTCGGCCATCTGGGGTAGCAACACCCGCAACAGGGCCGGTCGTCAATGTCACATGATAGTCGGCGCGCCAGCGTGGGCACCGCATGCGGCAGACGGGGCTCAGCCGGTGATGGTGGCCAGTTCTTCCGCGGCGGCGAGCACATCGCCCGGCTCGGTCATCGTGTTGCCCGCGAGCGCGATCGACAGGCCGCAATCGGGATAGAGAACGAGGGCGCAACGACCACCGGGCGTTCCTCCGGCGTGGTGCCATCGCTCGCGCCCCCGCCGGTCGCGATCGAGGCGCCAGCCCAGCCCGAGCGGAGGGCTGGAATCAGTCGCCTCGGTCAGGGGAGTGAATAGGAGGGAGCGTTCGCTGCCGGTAATTGTCGCTGCCGGGCTGTCGAACAAGGCGGCCCCGAAGCGGGCGAGATCCGGCATGCTGGCGAGAAGCCCGGCACCCGCCCAACAGAAGGCTGGGTTGCCGAGGCCGATGTTGGCGTGCTCACCGTCGATCGGCGGGGCATCGAAGCCGGGCTTTGTCGCCAGGAACTCGAGCTCGCGCTTGGTGAAATAGCCGCTCACGCGACCTCGCACGACCGCGAACGGATCGTCGGCAGCAAGGCTCGGCAATTCGAAAGGGCGCGCGATCTCGTCGGCGATGAGGGCGAGGAAATCTTGGCCGGATGCGGCCTCCATCACCATCGAGGCCAGGGTGTAGCCGTAGGAGGAATAGCTTACCCTCGCTCCGGGCTCGGCGACGAGCGGATCCTGGATAAACAGCGCGAGGATCGATCGGCGGTCAGGGTAATGGCGGTGGGTGACCGGACCGCCCGGGCCCTTGGGATCGAGGTCCTTCGCAAGATAGTGCCTCACTCCCGCTGTGTGAGTGAACAGCTGCCTCAGCGTGGTCTGGCGATGATGGGCCGGAAGATCGGGCATCCAGTAGCTGATGGGCGTATCGAGCTCGAGCAGGCCTCGCGAGACCAGCCTTGCTGCCGCCGTGGTGGTTATGACCTTGCTGACCGACCCGAGACGGAAGCGGTGCTCGCTCGTGGCCGGCACGGCCAGTTCGAGGTGCGCGAAGCCGTGCGCCGATGCCCACAGGAGCTTTCCAGGCCGCGCGGTGGCGAAGGCCATCGCCGGCGCCTGGTGGGCCGCATGGAACGCGCTCGCCCAGTCATCGAGGCTGGGTGAAGCAGAAACTCGCGCCGTTTCCTGCCTTAGCATTGTAATACACTAAAGCACCTTTTCGAACGGAGCAACCCCGCCGATCGACACAAGCTAGAAGGCGGGTATGCCGGTTATGGCTCTACCCAGGATAAGGGCATGGATGTCTGCGGTGCCCTCGTAAGTATTGACCGTCTCGAGGTTCAGCATGTGCCGGATCACCTGGAATTCCTCGGAGATGCCGTTGCCGCCATGCATGTCGCGCGCGATGCGGGCGATTTCGAGCGCCTTGCCTACGTTGTTGCGCTTGACGAGGCTGATCATTTCCGGCGCAAATCGGCCTTCGTCCATCAACCGCCCGACACGCAGGCTGGCGTCGAGCCCGAGGGCGATTTCGGTCGCCATGTCGGCGAGCTTCTTCTGATACAGCTGGTTGGCAGCAAGCGGCCTGCCGAACTGCTTACGCTCCAGACCGTATTGCCGCGCAGCGGCGAGGCAGAACTCGGCCGCGCCCATGCAGCCCCAGGAAATGCCGTAGCGCGCCCGATTGAGGCAGCCGAAGGGGCCTTTCAGACCCTCGATGTCAGGAAACATGGCGTCAGCTGCGACGGCGACGTCGTCCATCACGATTTCCCCGGTCGTGCTCGCCCGCAGCGAAAGCTTGCCCTCGATCTTCGGCGCGCTGAGGCCCGTCATGCCTTTCTCGAGCAAGAAGCCACGGATCGCGCCGCCGTGTGCCTCGCTCTTCGCCCAGACGACGAACACGTCGGCGAAGGGCGCGTTGCTGATCCACGTCTTGCTGCCGCTGAGCCTGAAGCCGCTCCCGTCCTTTTTCGCCACCGTGCGCATCGAGCCGGGATCGGACCCGGCGTCGGGTTCGGTGAGACCGAAGCAGCCGATCAGCTCGCCTCTGGCGAGCCGAGGCAGGTATTTGGCCTTCTGCTCGTCGCTGCCGTAGGCGTGGATCGGATACATGACGAGGCTCGACTGGACCGAGGCCATCGAGCGGTAGCCGGAATCGACGCGCTCGATCTCGCGCGCTACCAGGCCGTACGCCACGTACCCCGCACCCGCGCCGCCGAACGCCTCCGGGATCGTGACTCCCAGCAGCCCGGCCTCGCCCATCAGCGGGAACAGCTCGGGCGCTGAAACCTCGTCGCGGAAATCCTCGATCACGCGCGGTTGCAGGCACGCCTGCGCGAAGCCGCGCGCTGCGTCGCGGATCATCCGCTCTTCTTCGGTCAACTGCCCGTCGAGATCGAGCGGGTCGGCCCAGTCGAAACGCGCCATTGCGGCCATCCAGATGGTCTCCTTTGAAACCGCATTAGCGGCGTCAAGGGAGCAAGCCAATCGGCTGCAACGTCAGCAGGAGGTCGCCCCGTCCTCGATCGCACAGCCGATCATGCTGATCAGCCGGTCAGGCGGGCAGGGCTTGGCGCATGCCTGCGCCTGGGGGTAGCGCTCGGCGAGTTCGTCCGGCGGGATATGACCGGAGTGAAAGATAAGCGGTACGCCGGCCTCCGCGAGGGCATCGGCCAGGGGATAGACTTCACCGTCGGCCGTCTTCACGTCGAGAATCGCGCAGTCGGGCATATGCTGGTCGATCGCGATGAAGGCGTTTTCCTTGTCGGCAAAGGGCCCTTCGACCCTGAAACCGAGGTCGCGCACGGTT
>DATJHD010000110.1:0-4591 GCA_035494275.1 Croceibacterium sp. | reverse complement strand
GTTCCTGCAGAACTGGCGCGCGCTGCTGGTCCCGGCGATCGCCGTGCCGGTCGTGCTGCTCGGCACATTCGCGGTGTTCTACGTCTTCGGCTACACCATCAACACGCTGACCTTGTTCGGGCTCGTGCTCGCGATCGGCCTCTTGGTCGACGACGCGATCGTCGTGGTCGAGAACGTCGAGCGCCTGCTGCACGAAAATCCCGGCATGAGCGCCAAGGATGCGACCATCATCTCGATGCGCGAGTTGCAGGTCGCCCTGTTCGCGATCGCGCTCGTTCTGTCGGCGGTGTTCCTGCCGATGGCCTTCTTCGGCGGCTCGACCGGCGTCATCTACCGGCAGTTCTCGCTGACGATCATCTCGGCGATGGTCCTGTCGGTGCTGGTCGCGCTGATCCTCAGCCCGGCGATCACCTCGACCGTGCTCAAGGCCAAGCGGGTCCACGGCGAACCGGTCCGCCACGGCTTTTTCGAGCGCCGCTTCCCGGCCGCGCGGGCCAGGGTCCACCAGGCGCAGGCGTGGTTCAACCGCACGTTCGAAGCGATGGTCCAGCGCTATTCCGCGAATGTCGAGAAGGTGGTCGACCGCAAGTGGCTGTTCCTCGCCGTCTACGGCGCCGTCCTGGTCCTGCTTATCGGGCTGTTCGTGCGGCTTCCCGGCGGCTTCCTGCCGGAAGAGGACGAGGGACGCGTGATGGTGCAGTGGCGGCTCCCGGCGGGCGCCACGCAGACGCGCTCGCTCGAGGTGCGGGACATGGTCAAGAACTACCTGACCACCCAGGAGAAGAAGAACGTCGGCACGATGTTCCTCATTGCCGGCGGCGGCGGTGGGGGCGCCTCGGGACAAAACACCGGGCAGGCCTTCGTCACCCTTGCGCCGTGGGACAAGCGTGAAGGCAAGACCAATACCGCGCAGGCGATCGCCCAGCGCGCGACGGGCGCGTTCCGCGGCTTGCGCGACGCGCAGGTGTTCACGCTAGTGCCGGGCGCGGTGCGCGGCCTCGGCGACACGGCCGGCTTCAGCATGCAGTTGCAAAACAGCAGCGGCATGAGCCGCGACCAGTTCGCCGCCGCCCGCGACCGCCTGCTGGACATGGCCAACGCCGATCCCAAGCTGGCGCAAGTCCGGCTGGGCGACCTGCCCGATGCGCCGACGCTCAAGGTGGACATGGATATCCAGCGGCTGAGCGCGTACGGGCTGTCGCCCGACGACGTGAACGCCACTCTCGCGACCGCTTGGGGCGGCCGCTACGTCAACGATTTCATCGACCGGGGGCGCGTCAAGCGCGTCTACGTGCAGGGCGATGCCCAGTACCGGGCGCGGCCCGAAGACCTGTCGCAATGGTACGTGCGCTCCAAGACCGGCGAGATGGCCCCGTTCTCCTCGTTCTCGCGGATCGGCTGGGCGACCACCCCGGCGACGACCAGCCGTTTCGGCGGGGTGCCGGCGTTCTCGTTCTCGGGCCAGGCGGCCCCCGGCACCAGCTCGGGCCAGGCGATGGACGAAATGGAAACCCTGGCCGCCAAGATTCCCGGGACCAGTGTCGCGTGGTCGGGAACGTCTTACGAGGAGCGCCTTTCGTCGGGCCGCGCTCCGCTGCTTTATTCGCTGTCGTTGCTGGTCGTGTTCCTGTGCCTCGCCGCGCTGTTCGAGAGCTGGTCGATTCCCGTCGCGGTGATCCTCGTCATCCCGCTGGGCCTCGTCGGCGCCGTTTTCGCGGTCACCTTGCGCGGCCTCGAGAACGACGTGTTCCTGCAGATCGGCCTGCTGACGACGATGGGCCTCGCCGCCAAGAACTCGATCCTGATGATCGAATTCGCCGAGCAGCAGGAGAAGAAGGGCGCGCGGGTGATCGAGGCGGCGGTGAAGGCCGCGCGGATCCGGCTGCGGCCGATCCTGATGACCAGCTTCGCGTTCATCTTCGGCGTGCTGCCGCTGGCGATCTCGACCGGACCCGGCGCCAACAGCAGGATCGCGATCGGCACCTCGGTGATCGGCGGAATGCTCACCGCCTCGCTGCTGGCGATCTTCTATATCCCCTTGTTCTTCGTCATCGTGCGGCGCAGCACGCGCGACAGCATCAAGGCCGTTCGCGAGCGCTTGCGCCGCCGGCGCGAGGAAGGGCAAGCGACATGAGCCGCCGCCTGGCTGCAGCGCTGGCCATGACGGCGCTCGCCGGCTGCTCGCTGGCGCCCGCCTACCAGCGGCCTGCCGCGCCGGTGCCGCCGGCTTTCCCGCAGGGCAACGCTTATCCACTCCCGGCCGCGGGGGCATTGCCATCCCTGTCGTATCGCGACCTGTTCCGCGACGCCCGGCTCCAGGCGCTGATCGCCCAGGCATTCGCCAACAATCGCAACTTGCGCATCGCCGCGGCCAATCTCGCCGCCGCGCGGGCGCAGGTGCGGGTCACCCGTGCGGCCCAGTTCCCCGAAGTCGACGCAAGCGCCTCAGCGACCTATCGCCGCGGCCAGGGTACGAGCCTCGCCCTGCAAGGCGGCGTTTCCTCGTTCGAGCTCGACTTGTTCGGCCGGCTGGCCAACGCCACCGCGGCCCAGCGCGAGCGGGCCCTCGCCAGCCAATCCGACGCGCAAACGGTGCGCATCGGCCTCGTCGCCGACCTCACCAACGCCTGGGTCGATTATGCCGCCGACCACGATCTCATGGTGATTGCCCAGGACACCGTCGCCGCCGCAACAAAGGAGGTCGAGCTGACCCGCTTGCGCCTCGAGGGCGGGATCGCTCCGCGCACCGACCTGAGGCAGGCCGAGCAGGTGCTCGACACCGCGCAGCAGGACGTGGCGCTGCAAAAGGCCGCACTGGCGCAGGACGAGAACCTGATACGCCTGCTCGTCGGCGCGTCGTTCGATACGGCACTGCTGCCCCAGGGCCTGGCGCAGATCGATGGCGAATTCGCGGCACTGGCGCCGGGCACGAGTTCCGAGGTGCTGCTGCGGCGCCCCGACGTCGAGCAGGCGGAGCACCAGCTGAAGGCCGCGAACGCCGACATCGGCGTGGCCCGCGCGGAGTTGTTCCCGCGCATCTCGCTCACCGGCCTGCTCGGCCTCGCCAGCAGCGCCCTGAGCTCGCTGTTCACCGGGGGCGCCTTCACCGCGACGGCGGGTGCCGATGCCTCTTATTCCATATTCAACGCCGGCGGCCGGCGCGCCAATGTCGCCGTGAGCGAGGCCCAGCGCAACGCTGCCCTCGCGACATACGAAAAGGCCATCCAGACGGCCTTCCGCGAGGTGTCCGACGTGCTGGCCGTTCGCGGGACGATCGGCGATCGCCTGCAGGCGGCTCATGCGAACACCGAGGCTGCCGCCGACACCGCCGGGTTGACGGACCTGCGCTACCGGGGCGGGATCGAAAGCTTCCTTGCCAACCTCGATGCCCAGCGCAGCCTCTACGCGGCTCGGCGCCAGGAAGTGGCCGTGCGCGCGGCGATGCTCCAGAACATGGTCGAGCTCTATCGCGCCGTGGGAGCGGACACTTTCGCCGCCGGGGCGGGCACCTGAATCGTCGCTGCCCTCAGCCGTACGTCGCGAGGTACGGCGGCGCCGGCCAGCGCATCTCCTGGGCGCCGGACATGCCATCGGGACCTTCGGCGACCGTGAGGATTCTTGCCGCGATGGCGTTCGTCACCATGTGGGCGCGATTGCGCGCCCTCAGCTTGAGCTTGATGGTATCGATATGACCCTCGACGGTGCGGGGGGCGATGCCGATCTCCAGCGCGGTTTCCTTGGCCGAAAATCCCCGGGCAACGAACTCCAGAATCTGGATTTCCCGCCTTGTGAGGCCGGTCCCCTGTTCTGCCATAATCGCAACACTCCAGTCCCCGATCCGTAAAAAAGGTTTCACAGTAGAGGACCCTCTGGCCCTGGTGAGCGCCCCTCGATCGGCGGCAGGTTTGCCTCTGCCCGCCAAGACTACTCGCAGCGAGGGCGTGGGCAACCTATCATTGGGTATAATCCGGAAATGGCACAGCCCGCTTCCTCGACCGGGTAGGCCATGAATTTTCAGCCCAGTGACGGGTCGTGAGCCTAGCCGCAATACTAATCATTTGAGTCTTACGGGCTAATCATCGCCGCCAACACCACGATAGCACCGAGATGGAGTTTGGCCACTCCTTCTCAAATTATCCCTATGTAACAACAAGGTACGAACACCGCGTCGAACGGATACGCGATCCCTCTTTGGGATAGGCGTTGCCGGCGATCTGCGCCCGATGGCCGCGAGCTCATGACAAATCGCAATATGGGGATTGCTCCCCGCACCTATCCTTCGTTGGGTCTGCGATCGAGCGGACGAAACAGCGGCTGCCTGCCGCTTCTTGTTCCGAGGCGGGCGCTCGCACCAAAAGAATGGGAGTGAACGATGAACAGGAAAATGCTTCTCGCGGCGGCCGCCGTCGTCGGCCTGTCGCTCAGCGCGCCAGCCTTCGCGGACATCGGAGCTGGCGGCAACGGCGATACCAGCGTTTCGGTCTCGAAGACTGTCACCTCGACGGTCGGAGACATCACTCTGGATTTCAGCCCGAGCTTCACCTCGACCAAGACGGTCAATGTCACCAAGGTGAGCGCCGATCAGGACCTG
>DATJHD010000109.1:0-5247 GCA_035494275.1 Croceibacterium sp. | reverse complement strand
TGATCGCCCAGCCGGACGTGCGCCGGATGCTGATGGACGCGCGGGCGTTCACCGAGGGCATGCGGGCCCTGGTGCTGTGGACGGCGCTGCAGCTCGACATCTCGCACGCTGCGCCGACGGACCAGGAACGCGCCGCCATCGACGCCCTCGTTGGGTTCCTGACGCCGGTGATCAAGGGTTTCGGCACGGACAAGGGCTTTGAGACAGCGGTGGCGATGCAGCAATGCTTCGGTGGCCATGGCTACATCGCCGAGCACGGCATGGAGCAGATCGTCCGCGATGCCCGCGTGCCGATGATCTACGAAGGCGCCAACGGCGTGCAGGCGCTCGACCTCGCCGCGCGCAAGCTGGCGCGCGACGAGGGGCAGGTCGCCGAGCGCTTCCTCGCCCTGGTGGAGGGCGCTTGCGACAGCGCCTGTGCGGACACGCGTTTCATTGCCCTGCCGCTTCGCGAGGCGGTTCACGAGGCGCGTGAGGCGGCTCGGTTCCTGATCGACCACGGCCAGCGCGATCCAGACGTCATCGGCGCGGGTTCTTATGCTTTCATGCACCTCATCGGCACGCTGACGCTCGGCTGGATGTGGCTGCGCATGGCGCAAGTCGCCTCGGGCAAGACCGGGGACGCGTTCTACGCCGCCAAGCTCGTGACGGCGCGCTTCTATGCCGAAAGGTGGTTGCCCGAGTGTGCCGCGCTCACTCGCAGGATCGAGGCGGGCGCCGAAGCGATGATGACGCTCGCGCCGGAGCAGTTCCTGCGCGCGTGAGACTCACGGCCAGGGCGGGAACAGGCCGTCAGGGTCACGGAGCCGGCGAATGGCCTCGAGCCGCTCAAGCGCATCTTTCGTGAAGCACTGGGCGCGGCGGCTGGAGGCGAGCGTCAGGTCGGCCTCGCCGACGTAGCGACCGATGCGGTACGGGGCGAGGGCCTCGTCGACTCGCCGGACCCACGCGCGATTGGCCTCGTCGTCCGCGGGATCGTCCCACAGGCCATAGATGCCGACGCCCGTGCCGGCGCTCACCGTCAACGCCGCGTCGCGCGGCATGGCGACGGGCGTGTGGCCGCCGAAGGCGACGATGTCGATGGTCGAATCCGGGCTCGGCGCCGGCAGTTCGTGTACCGCCATGAGCAAGTCGCCTATCGCTGCGTCGCTCCAGACGTGATCCGCCGCGACGCGCTTTCCGGCCGGCATTGGCGAGAGCTTGAACAGCTCGGTGAAAGGCAGCGGCCCTTCCTTCACCTCGCCGATCAAGCGGGCGTCATTCGGCGGCGACGGGAACGCGCCGACCATCTGGCGCGCGTCCTCCTCGCTCTCGCCGCAGGCAGAGACGCGCAGCACGATGGCATGTTCACCGGTGTCCCAATGGGCGAACAGGAAGCAGCCGACCTCGGTTTGCGGCGGGGACGCGGCGGTGGCGGCTGTCAGCCAGTCGGCCAAGGCCGGCGCGCTCGCCGCCGCAAACGCGGCGCGCCAGGCGTAAGCCGTTCGCGGCAGCGGGTGCAGCTTGAGGTGAAAGGCCGTGACGGCCGCGAAAAAGCCGGGACCGGCGCCGCGAGCCGCGAAGAACAAGTCCTCGTGCTCGCGGGCGCTCGCGACGACCATTTCGCCCGCCGCGGTGACCAACTCGATCGCCGAGACATTGCCGCAGGCGGCGCCCCATTCGCCGGCATTCCAGCCGAAGCCGCCGGCGATCAGGTAGCCGCTCAGGGCGACATCGACGCAATGACCGACCGGGAACGCCAGTCGATGCGCGGCGAGCTTCTCGCTGAGGACGCTGCCGATGATGCCAACGCCGACCCGGGCGGTTCGGCTGGCGGGGTCGAGATCGACACCGTCGAGGCCGCCGAGATCGAGCAGGATTCCGCCCTGGCGCAAGGGCGAGGCTTGGTAGTTGTGTCCGCCGCCACGCGGGGACACGGTCAGCCCGCTCGCGGCGGCAAATCGCACCGCTTCCGCCGCTTCGTCGGCCGACCTCACCGACACGATCGCGTCCGGCGTGCGCGCGTCGACGAGCCGCTTGTTCCAGATCGCGCGGTCTCGCGCGGCATCGAAGCCGGCGTCGCCGGCGGTGTGCAGCGCGCCCACGCGCGGGGCGAGTTTCAAGAAGGCGCTGGATCGCGGCGACAACGGCATGGGGTCCCTTGCGCTAAGCGCGCGGGCCCCGGAACCGTTCCGGGGCGAAACCTCGCGAATTTATCCCCAGCACGGCGCTATCCAGCCTTGCCGGTTGCGCGCCCTGCGCTAAGGGTAACGGGGACATTTTCCGGCGCTTGCGGGCGACTCCGGCCCATCCCGCTACTCGGGCGGCGCGCAAGGGGGAACGAGAAGGACCGATGAAGGCCACTATCGAACGCGCCAAGCTGCTTCGCTGCCTGTCCCACGTGCAGTCGGTCGTCGAGCGGCGCAATACCATCCCGATCCTCTCGAACGTGCTGATCGAGGCGTCGGCGGATGGTCTCGTCAACGTGATGGCGACGGATCTCGACCTGCAAGTCGTGGAAAGCCTCGATGCGGTGTCGGTCGACGCGCCCGGCGCCATCACCGTTTCGGCCCACCTCCTGTTCGACATCGCGCGCAAGCTCCCCGACGGCAGCCAGGTCAGCCTCGAGACGGCCGACAACCGCATGACGGTGAAGGCCGGGCGCAGCCGCTTCCAGCTGCCGACCCTGCCGCGCGACGATTTCCCGGTGATCGTCGAAGGCGACCTGCCGACCAGCTTCGAGATTCCGGCCAAGACCCTCGCCGAGCTGATCGACCGCACGCGATTCGCCATCTCCACCGAGGAAACGCGGTACTACCTCAACGGCATCTTCCTGCACGTGTCGGAGGAGGACAAGCCGACGCTCAAGGCCGCGGCGACCGACGGGCATCGCCTGGCTCGTTTCACCTTGCCGCGTCCGGAGGGTGCCGAGGGAATGCCGGACGTCATCGTGCCGCGCAAGGCCGTCGGTGAACTGCGAAAGCTGCTGGACGAAGCGCTCGACGGCAACGTCGAGGTCGACCTGTCGGCGAGCAAGATCCGCTTCACGCTCGGCGGCGAGGGTGGAGTGATCCTGACCAGCAAGCTAATCGACGGCACGTTTCCCGATTATTCGCGCGTCATTCCAACCGCTAACGACAAGCTTTTGAAACTCGATCCGAAGAGTTTCTACGAAGGCGTCGACCGTGTCGCCACGATCGCCACCGAGCGCACCCGCGCGGTGAAGATGGCGCTCGATGGCGAGAAGGTCACGCTGTCGGTCACCAGCCCCGACAACGGCACGGCGGCCGAGGAAGTGCCGGCCGATTACCGCTCCGACCCGCTCGAGATCGGCTTCAACGCCAATTATCTCAAGGACATCCTCGCCCAGATCGATGGCGACACGGTCGAGTTGCATCTCGCCGACCCCGGTGCGCCGACGCTGATCCGCCAGGACGACAAGAGTCCCGCGCTCTACGTGCTGATGCCGATGCGCGTCTGAGGCGCCGAGCGCTTCCACAGCATCGCCAGCCAGCGCCGCGCCGGCCGATCCCACCATCGATCGAGCAGCAGGCTTGCGCCGATCAGCGCGGCCCATGTCAGCGGGCGCGCGATACCGCTCGCCGCGGCCAGCGCGAGGATCGGCATGTGGATGCAATAGAGCGGGTACGATAGTTCGCCGAGGAGCGAGCCGGCTCGCCCGGATGGCAGGTCCCACTTCGACGCGAACCACACCAGCGCGGGGAAGATCGCAAGGATCGCCAACAGGCCGCCGCTTCCGGCGGACCCGGGCATGACCAGCATGACCGCGAGCAGCACGGCGAGGAGCAGCCAGGCCCGCCGGTCGGCGCCGCGCCGCAACTCGTCCTTCTTGCGTCGCCGGTAGATCAGCATGCCCGCGGTGAACGAGAAGCTCACGCGCGCCAACCCTTCCGGAAACGTGCTCCAGAATCCGCCGAACTCGTGAAGTTGTCCGCTGGAATAGGCGCAAAATCCGGCCAGAGCCGCCCCACTCACGCCCGCCCATGCGACGAGCCCCCTGTCGCTCACGCGGTAGGCGAACGCGGCGAAACCCACGTAAGCCATCGCTTCGAGCAGCAGCGACCACAACGGGGGATTGCTCGGATAGAGCGTGTCCGAGTAGGGATTGGGCAGCAGGAACAGCATGCCGGCATGGCCGCCTTCGAGGCCGATGCCGAGCAGCGCGCCGGCCAGCAGCATCGGCCACAACCTGATCGCGCGCAAGGTGAGGAACTCTCGCGGCCCCATGCCCTGGCGCAGCCTTTCCTCGTAGGTCAGCGCGATGACGAAGCCACTCAGCACGAAGAACAGGTCGACGGCGAGGAAGCCGCCGGGAACAGGCAGCGGACTGCTCGGCATCGAGTGGTAGAGCATCACCCCGATGGCTGCGACGCCGCGCAGGGCATCAAGCGTCACGAAACGGTTGCGTTCGGCCATCGCGCCCCCTCGCAAGCCCGATAGCCGCGCGTGGTTAAGGTTGCTTTAGCGCAGGCGCGCCCCGGGCCCTGATCATCGCTTCGATGTCGACGAACTTCTCCCGCGGCGCGCCCTCGCGGGCGGCCCTCTCTTCCGCCTCCTCGATCTTCTTCCAGTCGCGGAAGGTAACGACGTCGAGGCCTCGCGCCCGCGCCAGTTCGTCGAAGCCGGTGCGGCCCTGCTTGATGGGCGGGCCAAGCGCGGCGCTGTCGATATCCTCGTGGATCTTCTCGACGACCGAGAAACCGTCCGGCTTGTTGGTCCCGATCGTTCCCGAAGGACCGCGCCGCGCCCAGCCGACACAATAGAGACCGGGCAGGATGCGGCCCTCGTCGTTGGCGAAGCGCCCGGCGCGCTCGTCGAACGGGACGTCGGGGATCGGCGTCGTGCGGTAGCCGATGCAACTGACCACCAGGTCGGCGGGGATGCGGTAGGTCTCGCCCGTGCCTTGGGCCCGTCCGGCAACGACTTCGGTGCGCTCGACCTCGATCGCCTCGACCCTGTCCGCGCCGATCAGCGCCAGAGGCTGGGCGAAGAAGTCGAATTCGATGGCGATGGGCTTCTCCGCCCGGATGTCCTCAGGCACGGCCGCGTAGCCTCGCAGAAGCGTCACAGATTTGCGCAAGCCCGGCTCGAGGATCGCGTCTTCCCCTTCCGCGGGCAGGTCGCGCGCATCGACGTGCGGGGCGGCGCGCTCCAGCTCTCCCAGCTCGCCGAGCTCCTTGGGCGTCATCATGATCTGGTGAGGGCCGCGCCGGCCGAGGATCACGATCCGTTCGATCGTCGACCTGC
>DATJHD010000108.1:0-7453 GCA_035494275.1 Croceibacterium sp. | reverse complement strand
GTTCAGGAGGAAGGCGCGGGCGCTGCCGCGGCCGAACAGCCGATCGAGGCCTATCTCGCCAAGGCCGATCCGGCGAAGGGCCAGCAGATCTTCAACAAGTGCATGGCCTGCCACAACGCCGACAAGGGTGGCGCCAACCAGCTCGGCCCCAACCTGTGGGGTGTGGTCGGCGCGCCGATCGGAGAGGGAAGGGGCTTCGCCTTCTCGGACGCCCTGTCGAAGAAGGGCGGGACCTGGAATTGGGACAATCTCAGCCAATGGCTGACCAGCCCCAGGACGTTTGCCCCGGGCACCAAGATGACCTTCGCGGGCCTCAGCAACCCCGAGGACCGGGCGAACGTGATCGCTTTCCTCAACACGCATAGCGATGCGCCCAAGCCGCTGCCCACGGCTCCGGCCGCGACGACGGCGACTGCAAATGGTCCCGCAGCTGCGGGCAACGCACCTGGTACCGGACCGAACAACGGGCCTGCAAACGCCGGCAAGGAGCCCGTCCTGACCGAGCAGCAGGCGAGCGCGAACCCAAAGAACGTCGGCGGTCCGGGCGCTCCGAAGGTCGCCGGGCCGGCGGGCACCAAGACCCACTAACCCCTTGGGCTCCTGCGAAGGCAGGGGGCCCGCCCTTTTAAGAAGGCTGGATTCCTGCCTTCGCAGGAATACGCCTCATTCCGGCGGACTCGACTGGACCGGCTGCGGCGAGGGATGCTCCGCATAAAAGCGCCGGACGAAGTCCCACGCCTCTCCGGCTTCCTCGCTCCAGTGGATGAGGTCGAGGTCGTGCGGTGAAATCACGCCTTCCTCGACCATCGCTTCGAAGTTGATGACGCGGTTCCAATAATCGCGGCCGAACAGGAGGATCGGCAGCGGCCGCACCTTGCCCGTCTGGATCAGCGTCAGAAGCTCGAACAGCTCGTCGAACGTGCCGTAGCCCCCAGGGAACACCGCGACCGCCCGCGCGCGCAGCAGGAAATGCATCTTCCGAAGCGCGAAATAGTGGAACTGGAAGCTGAGATCCGGCGTGACGTAGCGGTTGGGCAGCTGTTCGTGCGGAAGGACGATGTTGAGACCGATCGTCTCCTGGCCTTCCTCCCACGCGCCGCGGTTCGCCGCCTCCATGATCGACGGCCCGCCGCCCGAGCAGACCACGAAATGCCGATAACCATCGCCATCCATCGGCACCCGACTCGCGAGCCGCGCAAGCTCGCGCGCGGCTTCGTAATAGGGAGCCTTGGCTTTCAGCCGCTCGGCAATCGCCTCCTGCTCCGGATTGGTCGCCGCCTCGACCAAGGCATCGGCCATATCCGGCGAGGGGATGCGAGCGGAGCCATAGAACACCATCGTCGAAGCAATCTTCGCTTCGTTGAGGAACAGCTCGGGCTTCAAGAGCTCGAGCTGGAAGCGCACCGGCCGCAAGTCCTCGCGCAGCAGGAACTCGGTGTCCTGGAACGCGAGCTTGTAGGCCGGGCTTTCCGTCTGTGGGATCGAGGGCACGTGCTCGGCGGCGCGTGCCTCGGTCTTGGATGATGGGAAGATGCGCTTGGGCGGTAGCGGATGCTCGGACATGCGGGCATCCGCCTAGCGCCAAACTATGACAGCGTCACGCCGCTGCGGGTACCGTCCTCCGCGCCCCCCAGTCGATCCGCCGCGTCGCGTACATCACTCCCGCCAGAGCCGCGAAGAGAAGCAGCGCGCCGATCAGCAGCGAATACGCTTCGAGGCTGAGCAGGATGTAGAGCACGGCATAAAGGCCGACGAGCAGCCCGCCGATGAAGGAGGCCCGCCGCCAGCTTGCCAGTACTGCTGCCGAATATGCCGTGTTCAGCGCCGCGACAGCGGCAGACGCAACCACGTAAGCCGGCGTGAAGCCGATCACCTCCGCAAAGGCGAGCAGGAGCACGAAGAACAGGATTAGCGCCGCGCCCATCAGCAGATATTCGACCGCCGAGACCGAAACTCCGCCGATCACGTCGAACATCAACAGCGCGAGGAAGGTGAAGCCGATGAACAGGAAGCCGTACTTGGTCGCTCGGTTGACTTGCGAATAGAGGTCGACCGGCTGGATGAGGCTGATGGAGGCAGCCTGTGCGGCATCGCTCTCGGCCGGGCGCGTTGAAGCGTCTGCCGCGGGTGTCGGGACCTTCTCGGCCAGGTTCGAAGCACCGGGATCACCCGTGCTGATGAGCGATCGCCCGAGCGCGAGATTGCCGACGCGATAGGTCGCTCGAAATCCATTCGCGCCGACCGAACGCTCCGCAGGAAGGAAATCGCCTGCGAAGCTCGGGCTCGGCCAGCTCGATTTTACCGTCCAGCGCGTGTCCCCCGCCTGCGGCGCCAGGCTCAGTGAGGCATTGCCCCGGAAATCGTAGGCGAAATCGACGACCAGCGGTTGCGAGGCGATGCCGGTCGCGTCCAGCCAGGCGAAGAAGCCGCGCCCGCCGCCGCTTCCGCCGCCGGGCAGCATCCGCAAGCTTCGCCCACCCGCAGCGACGCGCGGATTGGCGCCCAGGCCGCGCGGATCGCTGAGGCCGAAGCGCAGTTCCGCCTTGCTCAGGTCCATCTGCGCGGGGTCGACGCCACTTCGGGCGAGATCGGGCGGAAGCGCAAACCGCGCCTTGCCCGACACCGCCGCGTCATAGACCACCGCTTCGTAGATCGACCGCTTGCGCACGTCGGGCCGAAGCTCGGTCGAAAGCTCGACGACTTCCGGCGAGATTGTCAGCTCCTTCGTAACCTGATTGGTGCGGGTAACGCTTTGGCCATTCTGAACCACCGTCTCGGTCGCGTTCGCGCGATAAGGGATGACCAGCACCGGCCCGGCCATGACCTGCGGCCCGCCCCAGCCCGCCGTGATCGAGCTCGTCGCCTCCTCCTGCTGCGTCTGTCGATCGTAGACCAGCAGCCAGATCGAAAAGAGCGGGATGGTGAGGACCAACCCGACAACGATCGTGAGGAAGAGCTTGAAGCCGGGGGTGCGGACGTCGTCGGTTCTGAGCACGATGCTTTCTCCCTGTTGTTGCTTTCAATCTACGGCAGGGACAGGGTGAGGGTCATGAGCGACTTGTGAGGATTTGCTGAGAGCGCCCTTCGAGGCAGGCTGTGTGCATCCGCCCCGAAGCTGGCGTCGCAGCTATGCGGGCCGAGTAACAACAACTATAGCGAAGTCCCATTGAAGAGGACTTGACCGGATGGTCGCCGTAACAGCACTCGACGCGACCTTCCCGCAGAGCGGTACGCCGCCGCCCCACCGCGAGCGGGCGAGGCAGATTCGCGCCGTGCATCCCGACGTGCGCGGGCTCTTCCAGCGCAACCGATGGTCGGCGCTATGGACCGTGCTTTTGGTCGCATTGCAGGTCTCGATCGGCATCGGGCTGGCCGTTCCCGACGCGCCGTGGTGGGCGATCATCGTCGTGGCCTATGTGTTCGGAGCCTTCGCCAACCACGCGCTCTTCGTGCTGATGCACGATTTCACGCACAACCTGGTCTTCAGGAAAACGAACGCCAACCGGCTGGGTTCGATCTTCGCCAATATCGCGATCGTCTTCCCGGCCGCGATCGGTTTTCGCAACTATCACCTCCTGCACCACAAATATCTCGGCATCCGCGGCCTCGACGCCGACATGCCCACCCCCACGGAGGCGCGCTGGGTGGGCAACAGCTGGTGGCGCAAGACGTTCTGGCTCAGCATGTTCTGGGCGGTGCAGGCCCTCCAGCGGCCGACCACAGTGAAGAAGATCCGCACCGTGGATGGCTGGGTCCTATTCAACGCCCTTGTCATGGCGGCCGCCATGGCGCCCATTGTCTGGTTCTTCGGCTGGTGGCCGGTGGCTTACCTGTTCGTCTCGACTTTATTCTCGCTCGGGGTGCACCCAGTGGGCGCCCGCTGGATCCAGGAGCATTATGTCTTCAGGGAAGGGCAGGAGACTTATTCCTACTACGGCCCGCTGAACAAGCTGTGCTTCAACATGGGCTACCACAACGAGCACCACGATTTCCCCCAGGTGCCGTGGTCGAGCCTGCCCGCCCTTCGCGCGCTGGCGCCTGAGTTCTACAACCACCTCTATTACCACCGGTCGTGGACCAAGCTGCTGTTCCACGTCCTCTTCAGCCGCAAGTTTCGGCTGCACAACCGCATCGTGCGGCCGATGCCCCCGGGCATGCGGGCGGTCCCGACGTTCGCGCGACGGTCACAACGCTGACACTTGAAGAGCGATCTCAAACCGCCACCTTTCTTCCATGATCGACGTCCGCAAATTCGATAGCCTCGGCCATGCCGACCACGGCTGGCTCAACGCCCGCCACCATTTCTCCTTCGCGAACTATCACGACCCGTCCCGCATGGGCTGGGGCCGGATCCGCGTGTGGAACGACGACCAGATCGCCGCCAAGAGCGGCTTTCCGCCCCACCCGCACCGCGACATGGAAATCGTGACCTATGTTCGTACCGGCGCGATCACCCACCAGGATTCGATGGGCAACAAGGGCCGCACCGGCGCGGGCGACGTCCAGGTGATGAGCGCCGGCACTGGCGTGATGCATGCCGAATATAATCTCGAGGACGAGGCTACGACCCTGTTCCAGATCTGGATCGAGACCGACAAGCCGAACGCGCACCCCGGCTGGGGTGCCAAGCCGTTTCCGAAAGACTCGCGCGAAGGGGCGTTCCGGGTGCTGGCGAGCGGCAACGGCGAAGACGGGGCGCTCAGCATCAACGCCGATGCGCGGGTGCTCGGCGCCACGGTGAAGGCCGGCGAATCCATTGCGATCGGTGCCGAGCCTGATCGGCACCTCTATCTCGTTCCGAGCGGCCGGGTCCGAGTGAACGGCGTCGAGGCGGGTCCGCGCGACGGGATCGCGATCACCGGCGAAAGCAAGATCGCGATCGAGGCCGAGGAGGATTCCGAGCTGGTGCTGGTCGACGCCCGCTAAGCCCTTGCGGCAGCGCGGTTTCGTGGACGTTCATCCAACCTGTGCTTGAATAGCTCGCCTTGTAGGGGCATGGGCCTGTCGCGGCGCACAAATGCTGCGATTTACGGCAAAAAGCGGGAGCGAATGAGGGCGAATTTGCGCTTGGGGCTTGCATATGCGGCGGGGGTGTTCGTGCTTTCCCCGACGGCCACGCTCGCGCAGGAAGCGCCGCCGACCACGAACACTCCAGCCGCGGACGCCGTCGGGCCTCGTGAGCTGCGAGGCTTCAGCCTCAAAGGCACGGTCACCCAGCAATCGGATCAGCCGGCGCAGGTGCCTGCGGCCACGCGGCCTTCGCGCAGCCCGGTGCAATCGAACGCCGCTTCCACTGAGCCGCGAACGGCAACGTCGGCTCCCGCGAGAGCGGCTCCTCCGCAGCCGCGACCGGCAGAAACGGCTTCCACGCAACCGGCACCGGCGCAGCCTCGGCCTGAATCACGGCAGCAGTCGGCATCCTCCGCGCCCGCCACGCCCGCGAGCTCCGACCAGAGCAACGAGACCGCGAGCAGCTCACCACTGACGTCCGCCGCAGCGACCGCGGCGCCAGGCTTCGCGCCCGAACCCGCGTCGCTCGATCTCTCGCCCGAGCACAAATTCTCCTTCTTCCCTTGGCTGCTGGCGGCGCTCGCGCTCGGAGCGGGCGGCGTCTTCCTCTTCTGGCGCAACCGCAATCGCCACGCCTTCGCCGGCGGGCCGCAGATCGACGCCTTCGTTGCGCCGGAGCCAGCACCCGCACCGCGGCCCGCTCCAGCGCCGCCAAAGGCCAAGTCGCCGCCACCCACCTTGGACGGTGCCGGCATCGTTTCGACGCGGCTTCGGCCGTGGATGGACATCGGCTTCAATCCGGCCCGGTGCATCCTCGACAATGAGAAGCTCGTGGTCGAGTTCGAGGTCGAGCTGTTCAATTCGGGAAGCGCGCCCGCACGGGCGGTGCTGGTCGAGGCCAGCCTGTTGAATGCAGGACCCACGCAGGATGAGGACATCGGGAAGTTCTTTGCCGAACCGGTCGCGGCGGGCGAACGGATCTCGGTGATCGCGCCCCTGAAGCGAATCGCGGTGAAGGCGCAAGTCGCCGTCGGCCGCGAGCAGCTCCAGGCTTATGAGGCCGCCGGTCGGCAGATGATCGTCCCGTTGATTGCCTTCAATGTTCTCTACCGCTGGAGCGGCGGCGAGGGTCAGACCTCGGCCGGCTACCTTCTTGGGCGCGAGACGAAGGGCGACAAGATGGCTCCGTTCCGCATCGATCTCGGCCCGCGGATCTTCCGCGGCGTTGCTGCCCGGCTACTTCCGGCCGGCGTCCGCAGCTAGCTTAGGCCGACCGTTCGCGGGTGAGCCGAATGAGCTGCGCGAGGAACAACAGCACGCCGAGCAGCCACAGGATCGAAGCGACGATCGCCAGGGCGGGCGCGTTACGCAGCACTGCCAGGCCGATGCCGATCGGGAGCAGGACTGAGCCCGTCGCCGAGACCACGAAGTGCAGGCCCGCGAGCCTTGTCGCGGCAAGCTGCGGATAGGCGCGGTAAGTGAGGCCGAACAAAGCAAGCGAGGCCCAGCCCGCAAGGTTGAGGTGTGCGTGGACGGGTGTCAGCTGAAAGTTCTCTTGCATGCCCATGACGATGCCTAGCACGGCGCCGCAGATAAGCAGGATCGTCGCAAGCAGCAGAAAATAGAGGTCGATACGTTTCATAGGGTCCCCTCCCTTGAAGCGCAGCCTGGCATCCGCGGCGGCTGCCGCTCAAGTCAATTTTCGGAAAAGCTAGAGTACCGTCGAATTATAGCTGTGCCAGGCCAGCACCGCGGCGGCTCCGCGATAGGGGCGCCAGGCTTCGGCAAGCTCGCGCAGCTGCTTCTCGGTCGGCTTGTCGGCAAGGCCCATCAGGCGGCCGAGCTCGACCATCACCGCGAGGTCGCCAGCGGGAAAGACATCGGCACGGCCTTCGGCGAACAGAAGGTAGATTTCGGCCGACCAACGGCCGATGCCCTTGATCTTCGTCAGGAGCGCGATGGCTTCCTCGTCATCGCTGGGAAGATTTTCAAGATCGAGTTCCCCAGACATCACGAGTTCCGCGAGGCTCCGGATATAGCCTGACTTCTGACGCGACATGCCCGCCGCGCGAAGTTCCTCGTCCCTCGCGGCCAGCAGGAGCCGGAGGTTGGGCGGCGAGCCGAACGCCGCTTCCAGCTTGGACCACATCGACCGCGCAGCGGCCACGCTGACCTGTTGGCCGACGATTGTTCGGAGCAGCGTCTGTGCGCCGCGCTCGCTGTTTCGGGGAGCGGGGATGCCGTGCTTCTCGACAACGCGAGCGAACGCCGGCTCTCGCCCGGCAAGTGCCTCGACATGTTTGCGAATGCTGTTGCTCGTCCTAACCATGAGTGCTCGCAGCATATAGTGCGACCGCGGCTGCATTGGAGACGTTGAGGCTCTCGACTACGCTGCTGATAGGAAGGCGGGCGAGCGCGTCGCAATGCTCGCGCGTGTTCGGCC
>DATJHD010000107.1:0-2899 GCA_035494275.1 Croceibacterium sp. | reverse complement strand
GCCGCGCGCGATCGGGCCGGAGCGGTCGTCGCCGGGCCCAAGCACCGCGACGAGCTCGCGGTGATCCGCCGGGCTGGCAATCGCCGAGCCGTGCACGCATTTCAGCCGCTCCGCCTGGAAGCGGCGGATGCCGAGCGAGCTCGCGATCGCATCGGTGATGTCGGCCGAGCCCATCGGGATGGACGTCAGTCCGACCAGCATCCCGGCGGCGAACACGGCGACGTTGGTCACTTCCGCCCCGAACTCGACCAGCGCCACGCCGAGGTCGCGCTCCTCGGCGCTCAGGCACGCGTAACCCGCGGCAAGGGGCGAGGCGACGATGCCCTCGACTTCGAGGTGCGCGTTCTCGACCGCCTCGCGCAAGTTGCGCATCGGGGCACCGTCGGCCAGCATCGTGTGGATGTCGACGCCGAGGCGCTCGGCGTGAAGGCCCTTGGGGTTGGCGATGCCTTCCGCCCCGTCGAGGAAATAGCAGGCGGGCTGCGCATGAAGGACCATGCGGCCGTCCGGCTCGAGCGCGTCGCGCGCCGCGGCGAGCAGCTGCTCGATATCTTCCTGCTCGATCCGCCGGCCGCCGATCTCGATCTCGATCTGGCTGATGCGGCTGGCGAGCCCGGCACCCGAGGCGCCGAGCCAGACGCTCTGCACGGTGACGCCGGCGAGCTTTTCGGCGCGCTCGAGCGCGTCGCGCACCGCGTAAGTCGCCGCCGCCATGTCGGTGACGTAGCCACGCTTGATCCCCTGCGCGGCGCGGTGGCCCGAGCCGAGCACGGTCATTTCCCCGCCGTCCGAAATGCCGGCGATCATCGCCGAAACCCGAAACGAGCCGATGTTCACGGCGGCGAAGACGCGGGCAATCCTGGGTAGTGTCGCCATCAGGTCGGTCCCCCTTCGACCACAGGTGGGTTGTTCTCGGCGGCGCATTCGGGGCAGCGCATGTAGATGCGCCCCGGCGTGCGCATGTCGAACGCGACGACCTTGCCCCCGATCAGCCGGTTCACCCCATCGAGCTGCGCGAAGTTTATCAGCGCCTTGGCGGAATCGTCGATGCCCTCCGGCAACGCCAGCATTTGCCCGCTCTTGAACGTCAGGTTCCAGCGCCGGTTGCCGACCCATTCGGCCTCGGCCACTTGCGGGCGGATCGCCGGGGCCGCGTCGAGCAGGGCATCGAGCGCCTCGACCTCGCCCTGTGCTCCGGGTCCGGAAATCAGCAGCTTTCCCTTGGCCTTGGCCGGCGAGATCGGCTCGAGATCGTGCCCGGTCTCGTCGATCAGTTCCAGCATGCCGGGCTTGCGCAGCACGGCGTGCGGCGTGCGCTCGACGATATCGACGACGATCGTCCCCGGCAGCTGGCGCGAGACCCGCGCGTCCTTGACCCAGTTCAGCTGCATCACCGAGGCGCGCAGGGCCTCGAGGTCGATGTCGGTCATCGCCCGGTCTTTCGCGCCGAGAACCTGGTCATAGACCATGAGCTGGTTCAGGTGCCGGGTGCCGCGAACGTCAACCCGGTCCGCCTCGAACCCGCCGCGGATCGCCATCTGGTCGACCTTCTCGCCGAGCAGCAGCGTCAGGCCCGCCATGCTGGCGAGGAACCAGGCGAGCACGGCCGCAAAGAGGAGAATCAGCAACAGGAAGAACGCGTGCAGCTGGTCTTCGGTGAACGGCAGGCGCCGCATGAGCCAGTCGATGAGCGAATTGGTCTTTTGCCGCGCCTGGCGCACCTGGCGCTTGGTGTCATGCGCGCGGGTCTGGCGACGGACCCCGGTGGCCTTGCGGCGGATCGTCTGCGCCATCATTGCGCCTCAGCCGTGGCCGGACGCAGCTTGCCGAAATGGCGCAGCGCATCCTCGATTATGATCTCGACCAGCTCGCCGTACCCGATCCCGCAATGCCGCGCCTGCTCGGGCACGAGGCTGAGCGGGGTCATGCCGGGCTGAGTGTTGGTCTCGAGCAGGAACAGGCCATCCTCGCCGCGCTCGTCGTCCCAGCGGAAGTCCGAGCGGCTGCACCCGCGGCAGCCGAGCAGCCGGTGGGCCTTGAGTGCGTACTCGAGGCAGAGCCGGGTGATGGTCTCGGGGATGTGTGCCGGGCAGACGTGCTCGGTCATCCCATCGGTGTACTTGGCGTCGAAATCGTAGAATCCGCTCTTCGGCACGAGCTCGGTGACCATCAGCGCGCGATCCCCGAGCACCGCCGCGGTCAACTCGCGCCCGCGGATATAGGGCTCGCACATCAGGCTTTCGAACTGCTGCCACGGCCCCTTCGCCTCGCGGCTGATCGGGTTGCCGTAATTGCCCTCGGCGGTGACTATCGCCACGCCGACCGACGAGCCTTCGTTGACCGGCTTCAGCACATACGGCCGCGCCAGCGGGTCGCCGTCGTAAAGCTCCTCGCTGCGGACGATGCGCCCGCCGGGCATCGGGATGCCGTGCGGCACCAGCGCATGCTTGGTCAGCTCCTTGTCGATGGCGATCACCGACGTCGCGAGACCCGAATGGGTGTAGGCAATGCCCATCAGGTCCATCATGCCCTGCACGGTGCCGTCCTCGCCGGGCACACCGTGAAGCGCGTTGAAGACGACGTCGGGCTTCGTCTCGTGGAGCCGCAGCGCGACATCGCGGTCCATGTCGATCCGCGTAACCTTGTGCCTGCGCTCCTCGAGCGCCTGGGCGACCCCCTCGCCGCTCATCAGCGAAACGGGGCGCTCGCTCGCCCAACCGCCCATGAGGACGGCCACGTGAAGCCTGGGGAGGGTCACGGCCGCCCCACCCGCTGGATTTCCCATTCGAGGCTCACGCCCTGGCTCTCCGCCACTCGGCGGCGGACTTCCTCGCCGAGGCCTTCGATGTCGGCGCTGCTCGCTTCGCCGGTGTTGATGAGAAAATTCGCATGCTTTTCG
>DATJHD010000106.1:0-2905 GCA_035494275.1 Croceibacterium sp. | reverse complement strand
ATCGCTGCGGGAGGGGCGGTCCGGGCCGCTAAGACCACGCCGCTGCTAAGCGGCAGGCAGTGGATGGCGGCCCTGAGGAAGGCTCCGGCGGTCAGCGCCCAGTACCGCCCCGCCCGGTAAGCACGGCAGCGGCGAGGCCCGCGACGAACCGCAGTCGCGGGCCGCCGCTGTCCAACTTCTCCGCTTGGGGGCTCACGCCGGGTAAAGCAAGGAAGGAACGAGGGATTTACAATGCCGTGCTACGAGTTCATGTGCGAGAAGTGCAAGAAGCCATTCGAATTGATCATGACCATCTCGGAGCGGGAGAAGGGTGAGGTGAAGTGCCCGAAGTGCAAAGGCTCGAAGGTCGTGCCGCAGCTCGGTGGCTTGACGGTGCAGACGTCGAAGAAGAGCTGAGCGTTCGCAATCTGATAGCTCGCGAGAGTTTTAGACCGACGATGATCGGAGATTTCTCCTAACCAGGAGGTGCCTCATGGCGACCTACATGCTCGTCCGTCACAAGGTTCGGGACTTCGCCGCGTGGAAACCCGCATACGACGCCCATCGGCCCAAGCGCGATGAAGCCAGGCTCACGGAAGAGCACGTGCTTCGCGGTGCCTCCGATGCGAATGAGGTGGTTCTCCTGTTTCGGGTCGCGGATCTGGCCCGTGCGAAGGCATTGGCGGAATCGAGCGATCTGCGCGACACCATGACGAAGGCGGGTGTGGTGGATCGGCCCGACATCTATTTCCTTACCGATTAGCGCTCGAGAGATCGGCACGGCGATCCTCTGCAGCCGACGGTTGAAAAGCCATCGAAGACATGCTTTCGCTGGCTGCATACGCAGCGTCATTAATCGCGCGGGTGAGCCCGGCTCCGCGCCGGTGCAGGAGATGTCTTCAGCGGATACACGCGATCCACAGCCGAAGCATGTCTCAGCCATTCCATCTCCCCGAGACGTCCGCGCCCGCGGAAGGAAATCCCGTTCTCTGACCCCAGACACTACACTGGATTAGCCCTTATCTGCCCGACGTTCTTATCTGCCCGACCGATAATCTTCGAGAGGAATGCCTAGAGGATCTGATCCTAGATCAATAAGTTTTACGCCTTTAAGAGCATGGAGTCCCGGAGCCGCGAGATTCGTCTCTGGTCTTTGTCATAGGTTCTGATACGTGCGCTTAACTACCTCGGCACCATACTTCCTCTCCAGGCGGCGTAGGGTGAAGTGCCCCTAGCAGCCCGTGGTGAAAGTCGGTGAAATGCGATCGCCACTAGCGCGCGAGATCGTACACTGCGGGCCATGGCGATGGGCAAGCGCAAGAGCGAGCAGGCACCGATGTGGGTAGCCGCCACCGAGCTGCCAGTCTCCCCGGGCCACCCGTTCTACGTGCGGCTGAATGCAATCCTCGACGCGGCTGGCTTTGATCTTTTTGTCGAGGAGCAGTGCCGTCCGTTCTACGCGCCGGTGATGGGGCGTCCCAGTCTCTCGCCGGGCCGCTACTTCCGGCTGTTGCTGGTCGGTTATTTCGAGGGCCTCGACTCGGAGCGCGGCATCGCCTGGCGAGCCGCCGACTCGCTGGCCGTGCGGCAGTTCCTGGGCCTGGAGCTGGACGAGGCCGCCCCTGATCATTCGACGATCTCGCGCACGCGTCGCCTGATTGATGTGGAAGCGCATCAAGCCGTGTTCACGTGGGTGCAGGAGCGCCTGGTCGAGGCGCGGCTGCTCCGCGGCAAGACGCTCGCGGTGGATGCCACGACCCTGGAGGCGAACGCGGCGATGCGGAGCATCGTGCGGCGGGACACCGGGGAAAGCTACCAGCAGTTCCTCACACGGTTGGCGAAGGCCTCGGGCCTGAAGACGCCCCGCCGCGAGGCCTTGGCCCGGCTCGATCGGCGACGCAAGAAGCGGACGTCGAACGCCGAGTGGGTGAATCCGTCGGACCCGGATGCCAAGGTCACGCAGCTGAAGGATGGGCGGACGCATCTGGCGCACAAGGTGGAACATGCCGTGGATCTCGACACCGGCGCGCTGGTCGCCGTGACGCTGCACGGCGCCGACGTCGGGGACACCACGAGTGTGCTGGCCACGACGCTGACGGCGGCCGAGCAATTGGCCGTCGTGCAGGCGAGTCCGCCCACCGCGCTTGTCGGCGACCGCGGCTACCACAGCAACGACACATTGCTGACGCTGCAGGCGCTCGGCCTTCGCGCCTATCTCGTCGAGCCCGATCGCGGCCGCCGGTGCTGGCGCGACGCGCCCGAGGCCCAAGGCCCCGTCTACGGCAATCGCCGACGGGTCAGCGGCGCGCGCGGCCGGCGGCTGATGCGGCGGCGGGGCGAATACGTCGAGCGCACGTTCGCCCACGTTTATGACACGGGTGGGCTGCGCCGGCTGCACCTGCGTGGCCATCCCAATATCCTCAAGCGCTTGATCGTGCACGCCGGGGCCTTCAATCTCGGACTGCTGATGCGCCATGTGATGGGCCGTGGAACCCCGCGCGGCCTTCAGGGCCGCCGGCGGCCCTGTTTCGTGCTCGGGCTGCTCCTGGCCTCGTCCGTCGCCGCGCTCCGCGCGATTCTGACGAGCCGCCTCGAGCTACGGCGGCAATCGCCGACTGGCGTCGGCCGGACGTATTTCCCGGCCGCCGCGGCGTGCTCACTGTCATGACTTTCACCACGGGCTGCTAGAGTGCCGCCACGAGCGTCCGCGCGCTCGACCGGGTGGCAACCAGTGTCGCGTTACTCGATGACCTGATCCGCCCGAGCCAGCAGGGATGAGGGAATCGCCAGGCCGGACCTGCATGCCAGCGATGCGGGCGAGGGGACCCGACCCGCCTCGCGCTAGCAGCCCGTGGTGAAAGTCATGACAGTGAGCACGCCGCGGCGGCCGGGAAATACGTCCGGCCGACGCCAGTCGGCGATTGCC
>DATJHD010000105.1:0-3965 GCA_035494275.1 Croceibacterium sp. | reverse complement strand
AGAACATCGTGCCGGTGCGGGCCATGCCGCATTGGACCTCGTCGAGCACCAGCATCAGATCGTTGTCGTCGGCGAGTTTGCGCAATCCGCGCAGGAACGCCTCCGTGCCGGTGCGGATGCCGCCTTCCCCCTGGATCGGCTCGACGAGGAAGCCGGCGGTGTGCGGGCCCATCGCTGCCTTCGCGCCTTCAAGATCGTTGAACCCGACATAGCTGAAGCCGGCGAGCAAGGGGGAAAAGCCCTTGTGCATCTTCTCCTGGTTGGACGCGCTGATCGTCGCCATCGTGCGTCCATGGAACGCGTTGTTGAACGTGATCAGCTCGAACCGTTCATGGTTGCCGGCCGACTGGTGATAGGCGCGCGCGGTCTTGATCGCGCACTCGACGGCCTCGGCGCCGGAGTTGGTGAAGAACACCGTGTCGGCGAAGGTCAGGTCCACCAGCCGCTGTGCCAGCGCCTCGCCCTGCGGGCTGCCGTAGAGGTTGGACACGTGCATCAGTGTCGACGCCTGCCGCTGTATCGCGCCGATAAGGCCGGCATGCGAGTGACCGAGCAAGTTTACCGCAATGCCGGCGGCGAAATCGAGGTAGCGCGTGCCGTCTTCGTCGATCAGGTGGCAGTGCTCGCCGCGAACGGGCCGCACGCCGCACCGGGGATAGACAGGCATGAGCGGGGTGATCGACATCGCAAATTTCCTCGATTCGGGTTCGGACCGGCGGAACGACAAATGGCGGCCCTGGCGGGCCGCCATTCGCGTCCGTTTATGGACTTGCTTCGTCCCGGTCAAACGACCGGGCCTTGGGCAGGCGTGTCAGCCCTGAACGGGCACAAGGTTGACCGCCGAGTATTTCCCTCGTCGGTCGACTTCGAGGTCGAATTCGAATCGGTCGCCTTCGTTGATTCCCGGCAGGCCCGAGCGTTCCACCGCGCTGATGTGGACGAACGCATCGTCCTTTCCATCGTCGCGCGTGATGAACCCAAAGCCCTTCATGCTGTTGAAGAACTTCACCGTGCCGGTCGCCTTCTCGCCGGTCAGCTGCCGCTGGGGCGCGCGCTGCTGCACGGCGATCACCTCGCCGACGACTTGCAGGTCGGCGGCGGAAATCTTCCCGCCCCGGTCGACGAGGTTGAACTGGAGTTCCTGGCCTTCGGCCAACCCTTCGAGGCCGGCGCGCTCCACCTGGCTGATGTGGACGAACACGTCCTCGCCGCCTTCGTCGCGCTGGATGAAGCCGAAGCCCTTGTGGGCGTTGAAGAATTTCACCTTCCCCTGGCCGGTGCCGACGACCTGGGCCGGCATGCCGCCGCCGCGCGGTGCGCCGCCTCCGCCGCCGCCGCGGAAACCGCCGCCACCGCCACCGCCCCCGCCGCCGCGGAAACCACCGCGATCGTCGGAAAACCGATCGCCACCGCCCCAGCGGTCGCCGCCATAGGCTGGCGGACTGCCTTCCTGGAAGGGATCGAAACCGTCCTCGCCGAATCCATCCCGCTTGTCGCGCCCCCGGCCGCGACGCCCTCTATCGTAACCCATCTAACGAACGCACCTTCGTTTCGCCCTCATTGCGCGCCCGGCAGCGTGGACGAAATTCGCGCCGGACGGTTTACGGAGGCGCCTCCCCCGCACATCGGCGAAGGCTTATAGCGCAAAATAGACATAGTGCGAACGTTTTAACGCGCGAGCGCAAGCGCGGCCTGGCGAGCGCCACTTCGACGCTTGCACGCCGGCGCTGGCGCGGACATGGTCCTCGCGGCCGGCAGCGACGGCCAGCGCCGGCGACCGAAGAATGGGAAGAGGTTTATGAGCGACTTTCGCAAGCTGTCGGACAAGGTTTCCGCCAGTCCCCAGCTCACCCTCGAGGACATCGAGCAGGCGCGCGCGCAAGGCGTTCGCCTGATCATCAATAACCGGCCCGAAGGGGAGGCCGACGACCAGACTCCCGGACCGGCGATCGAAGCCGCCGCGCGGGCGGCGGGAATGGACTACGCCGCCATTCCCATCGGCCATGGCGGAATGAACGAGTCCCAGGTGCGCGCGATGTGCGACGCTTTGGCCGCCGCCGAAGGCAAAGTGCTCGCCTACTGCCGTAGCGGAACGCGCTCCACGATGCTGTGGTCGCTCGCCCAGTGCGCCTCGGGCGAAAGTCCGCAGGACGTTGCCGAGGCAGCGGCCGCCGCGGGATACGACGTGACTCCCATTCGCGCGGCGATGGACGCGCTGGCGTCGAAGCGCTGAGCGGCCGCCTAGCTTGCCGAACCTTTTGCGAAGGTAATTTCGACGCGGCGGTTCTGCGCTTCGCGCACCCCGTCCGCTGTCGCTACGCGCGGCATCGATTCACCGAGAGCCTGGGCGCTGATCGCGCTCGTTGGGACGCCATGCCCTGCCAAATAGGCGGTGACACTGTCGTCGCGCCCCTTCGACAGGTCGATGTTATACTGATCGCTGCCCGATCGGTCCGTGTGACCGGCGAGCGTGACCGGCGCATTGCGGCAGCTCGCGTACGCCGTGATGGCGCTGTCGAGGATCGTCGCCGCCTCGGGCGTGATGTCGGATTTGTCCCAGTTGAAGAAGACGATGTAAGGGCCCGCGTTGCACGCTGCCTGTGGCGGCTGGGCCGCAGGCGCGCTGTCCTGGGCGCTTGCCGGGCTCATCTGTACCAAGGCCAGCGCGATGGCCGCCACGGCCATTCCCGGGGCAATCTTCCTCATGGCACCTCCTCCTCGGTTCGGTGCGCTCAATATGGAAGCGCGCGCATTCGGCAAAGGAAAAAAGGGGCCGGAGCGCCTGGCTCCGGCCCTTTGAGGTATGCGTTCGCAGGAGGAACGTCGGAAGGCGGGACCGAAGAAGAGCAGAGGTCCGGTCCCGCCAAGCTGGTGATCAGTAGTTGTAGGCGCGCTCTCCATGCTCACCGAGATCGAGCCCTTCCCGCTCGACATCGGAGCTGACACGCAGGCCGGTGATGGCCTTGGCGACGTAGATCGAGATGGCCGTGGCAACGGCGGTCCACGCGATCGTGGTCAGGACGGTCTCACCCTGAACGAGGAGCTGGGCGCCCATGCCCATCCAGGAATCGCCCGCCGGGCCGCCGAGCGCTGCCGAATAGACCACACCGGTTCCCATCGCGCCGCACATGCCGCCCACGCCATGGATGCCGAAGGTGTCGAGCGCATCGTCGTAGCCGAACATGTGCTTGAGCTTGGTGACCGCGAAGTAGCAGACGAAGGCGGTCAGGAAGCACAGCCCGATGGCACCGAGCGGCCCCGAGTTGCCGGCCGCCGGGGTCACGGCAACGAGGCCGGCGACGATGCCCGAGCAGAAGCCGAGAGCCGACGGCTTGTGGCCCGCCAGCCTCTCCGCGAGCATCCACGCGAGGCCCGCCGCCGCGGTGCCGACGAAGGTGTTGATCATCGCCAGCGCCGCCGAGCCGTTCGCCTCGAGCGCGGAACCCGCGTTGAAGCCGAACCAGCCGACCCACAGCAGCCCGGTGCCAATGCCGGTCATCGTCAGCGAGTGCGGCGCCATGATCTCGGTGCCGTAGCCGATGCGCTTGCCAAGGATGAGACAGGCGACGAGCGCCGCGACGCCCGAGTTGATGTGCACCACGGTTCCGCCGGCGAAGTCGAGCGCGCCCTTGGTGAAGAACAGCCCGTTGCCGGCCCACACCATGTGCGCGATCGGGAAGTAGGCGAGCGTCAGCCAAAGCACGGCGAAGACCATCACCGCCGAGAACTTCATCCGCTCGACCACCGATCCCAGAACGAGCGCGACGGTGATCGCGGCAAAGGTCATCTGGAAGCACACGAAGACATATTCGGGAATTGCCACGCCCTGCGTGAACGTTGGCGACGTTGTCGCCGGCGTCACGCCATGGAGAAACGCCTTGCTGAAGCTGGCGATGAAGGCGTTGCCGCCGTCGCCGAAGGCCTCGGCATAGCCCCACCCGACCCACACGAGCATCGTCAGGGCG
>DATJHD010000104.1:0-20104 GCA_035494275.1 Croceibacterium sp. | reverse complement strand
CAACGGCGTCGGACCGCACCGCCGCAGCACCGTCAACGCCAACTGGGGCGGCGCGATCGAGCCCGATACGTTCGGGACCGACGAGTACATGGATTTCCTCCACCAGATCGGCGCGGAAGCCTATGTCTCGGTCAATGTCGGCTCCGGCACGCTCGAGGAAGCGGCCGACTGGATGGCTTACATGACCGCCGACCAGCGCAGCTCCGCCGGCGCCGACCGCGCGGCCAACGGACATGGCGAGCCTTACGCGGTGAAATACGTCGGCCTCGGCAACGAGAGCTGGGGCTGCGGCGGCAACATGCGACCGCAGTATTACACCGACCTCCTGAAGCGCTACGCGCGCTTCACGCGCAACTACAACCCCGCGCAGCAGGGAGACAACAACCCGAACGCGATGCAGCGCATCGCCGTCGGCCCGACCGACGACGATACCTCCTATACAGAAGGGGTGATGGAGGCCTGGAGCAAGCGCGACTGGAGCTGGTCGATAGAGGGCCTGTCGTTGCACAGCTACACCGTGCCGCACTGGCCGCCGTCGCTGCCGAGCGTCGGCTTCGGCGAGGACGACTACGCCTCGATCCTCGAGGCCACGCTCAAGATGGACCAGCGGATTGCCCGCCACGCGGCGATCATGGACAAGTATGATCCGGACAGGAAGGTCGCCCTGGTGGTCGATGAATGGGGCGTGTGGCTGGCCGAGAATCCGGGCAGCCCGAAAGGCTTCCTGCAGCAGCAGAACTCGATGAGGGACGCGATCGTCGCGGCGCTCAACTTCAACATTTTCGCCCGGCACGCCGACCGCGTCAGGATGGCCAACATCGCGCAGATGGTGAACGTGCTGCAGTCGCTCATCCTCACCGACGGGCCGAAGATGCTGCTGACCCCGACCTACTACGTCCACCAGATGTACGTGCCGTTCCAGGACGCGACTTTCGTCCCGGTGACGTTCGACGCGGGCGAATATCGCCACGGCCAGATCAAGCTGCCGCGGATCGACGCGGTCGCGGTGAAGGCGACCGACGGCAAGCTTTACCTCTCGCTCGTCAACCTCGATCCGGTGGCGGGTGCGTCGGTGAAGGTGACGCTGCCCGACGGTCGCTTCGGCAAGGCGGCGGGCCAGGTCCTGACCGCGCCCAACGTCAACTCGGTCAACACCTTCGAGCGGCCGAACACCGTCACTCCGCGGCCCATCGCCGGCAAGGTAGCCGGCGGGGTCATGACCATCGACTTACCGGCCAAGTCAGTCGCGATGGTTGCCTTGGAGCGCTAGAAGCCCTTGCGCTCGATCGTCCAGCCGGGAACCGTGCACAGGCGGCAATCGGCGCCGAGGAAGCTGCGCGCGGCGCTCTTGTCGCCGCGCAGCTGCCATTCGAGCCAGTCGACGGCAATCGCCGCGGCCGCCCCGCCGTGAGGGTCGAAATACGTGCCTCCGTGGCCGGTCGGCAGGGCCACCATCGCCGCCGGCACGGTGCTGATGCGCGCAAAGTCGTCGCGGCCGTTGGTCCAGGCGATGTCGGTCGGCCCGCCCATGATGTAGAGCACGGGCATGCGCAGCTTCGCGAGCGCGGACTTGGGCGTGTCCATCCCCGGGAGGCGCTGCGAGCCGTCGGGGAACAGCCCGCTGTTTTGCACGATCAGCGCGGTCACCCGTGGGTCCGAGCTGGCGAGGTCAATCGCCTGCACGCCGCCGCAGCTGAAGCCCGACGCGGCGACGGCGTGCGTGTCGAGCAGCCCGCGATACGGGCTCCCGGCGCGGGTGTTCTGGGCGATCGCCCAGTCGAGCCCGTCGCGCAGGTCCTTGACCGACGTCGGGACCGTCAGCGGCGCCCCGTCCACCCGCGGTCCGCGCGCGGCCTGCACCCGCTTGAGTTCCTCGCCGACGTAGCCCGGGGCGACGACCAGATAGCCGTGCGAGGCGATCTCGAGCAGGTGCGCTTTCACGCTCGCGCCGTCGTCCGTGCAGGCGCCGTTGCCCCAGATGTAGATCGGCAGCTTCTTCTTCCCGAGCGCGGCGAGGTTCCCGGGCCGATAGATCACGTGCCGCGGCAGCGAGGGATCGACCTGCATCACGGCCGGATAGGGTCCACCGCCACGGTCTCCCGCCGCGACCCGCCCCGCCGGCGGTCCTTGCGGCTCGAAGGTAAGGTTCCTGCCGAAGAACGGCAGCACGTGATCCTGGATGCGGAAGGCGACCCGGCTCGTGTGAGTGCCCTGGTAGACTTCGAAATCGTTCGCAATGCCGTAGGCAAGGAGCTTCTCGTGAAGGTTCTGAGTGTCGGCCTTCAGGCTGTCCTCATCGCCGACATCCATCGCGATGGCCTTGTAGCGCTTGAGGTTGGGGACCCACTGATCGAACATCGCGAACAGCGAATTGGCGGTCCAGCGTTCGAACACGCTGGGAATCGGTTTGCCGTCCTTGCCGTAGGGGAGGTCGAGATAGAGCGGCGGCTTGCCCGGGTCCGGCGACCATGCGGACGCCATCGCCAGCAGCCCGCGCACCGGGAACGGCAGTTTTGACATGTCGTCGCTCGGCTTCAGCGCGTCGATGCTGGCCAACATCTGCGGCGTCAGTGTGCCGCCCCCCGGGCGCGCTGAGGTGCAGCAAGGGCTCATGATGTAGAGCGCCCCGAACACGTCCGCGTGCTTCATGCCGATGCGCGTGGCGCCGTAGCCGCCCATGGAGTGGCCGACGAGGCCGCGGCTCCTGCGGTCCGGAATGGTCCGGTAATGGCTGTCGATGTAGGCGACGAGGTCGTGCGCGACGAAGTCCTCGAAATCACCGGTCGTCACCGACGTCGAGTACATCGAGCCGTTGTGGACGGTCTTGCTGTCGGGCAGTACCACGATCATCTCCGGCACGCCCTTGGCGAACGCGCCTTCGACCACCTGCGGGACATGGATCTCCTTGATCCACTGCTCGGCGCCGATCGAATAGCCGTGCAGCGCGTACAGCACGGGATAGCGCCGCGATGGACTGGCGCGATAGCTCGGCGGCAGCACCACCAGAACATCGCGATCGGGTGTATTGCCTTCGAGGTTCCCTTCGATCGCCGGCGAGTGAACCTTGATCCGCTCGATCACCGCCAGTCCGGCGCCATCGACAGGCGGCGGAACCTCGGTCTGGACCTGCGCTGACACGGAATTCGCTGCGACGGCGGTGAATGCGAGAAGCAAGGCCGTCAGCCAAGCCTTCGCTGCCCAGGCAATGCAATTCATCGCTGATCTCATCGTCGTTCCCCTCCCGCTCCCGACGCGTTATATTTGTAGGAGTAATAGAAAGCCTGTCAACCGCCGGGAGGCTGGTCAAAACTCATCCATGTCGCGCGCGATCACGGCAGGGCCAGAATAGCGCTCCGCAATCCCGCGAAGATATTCGAGTTCGCGGCTGCCATTGAGCTCGGGACCCGAGAGGTGGGTGGTTACGACCTCCTTCACCCCCGCGACGCGAGCCAATTCGCCGACCTGTAGCGGGGTGAGATGATGATCGCGCAGGTGGCGTTCGAGGCCGTCCAGGGCAGCGGTTGGCATATTCGGGCTCTCGCGGCGGATTTCGGCGACCACGCCGTCATAATCGATCATCTCCGAGACCAGCAGGTCCGCGCCTTTGGCGAGCTTCTCGACCGCGGGGCTGACGCCGGTATCCCCGGTGTACGCGATCACCCGTCCTGGCGTCGCAAACCGGAACGACAGCGACTGGAACCTCGCTTCGTCGGTGCTGCCCGGCGGGAAGGTGTAATGCGTGTTCTTCACCGCGGTGACGTGCGTCGTCCCGAGATCGAAGCTTGCGCCGTCGCGAATCTCGACGACGGTGATGCCGGGCTCGAACGGGCGGTGAACCTCGCCGGGATAGGCATAGCCGGCAGCGACCGCCGGGCCCATCGACGAGAGGATGCCATCGACGAGTTGCTTCGTGCCCGGCGGGCCGTAAATCATGAGCGGCGAGGTGATGCTGGTCTGCCAGCGCAGGCTGATGATCCCGAACAGGCCGGCCGTGTGGTCGAAGTGCAGGTGGCTGAGCACCACGGCCTTGACCTGGGCGAGCGAGACGCCGGCTTTCGCCAGCTGTTCCGAAACGCCGTCGCCGGCGTCGATCACGTAGTCTCCGTCGCGGGTCACCAGCAGGTTCGCCGGCTGCGAGCGGGTCTTGAGCGGGATCGGCCCGCCTTGCGTGCCGAGCATGATCCAGCGCGTCGCTTGCTGGCCTTGTGCCGGATAGGCAGCGAGGAGCGCAACGGCGGCGAGGGCGGGGCCAATCGGGTTCATGCGCTTCGTTCTCCTTAACCGCGCGCCCGTTCGGCACGGATCATTGTCTCGAGCACTCGCCGCGCGCGCGTGCCGCCCTGGTCGATGCCGAGCGAGACCGGCTTTTCGGCCCAGAAATCTTTGCCCCGCACGTTGGCGTAGGCGGCCTCGATCATCGGCTTGTCTTCCATGTCGAAGGCGTTGCCGAACATCTCCTTGAGCAGGGCGTCGGTCTCGGGGGAGTCGAGGTCGTGGTACCGGGTGGACGACCAGAAATAGTGGGTCTCGTGCTCGCTCGCCGGCGTCAGGATGTGCGCCTGCGGCAGCTCGAAGCCGCTCGCACGCGGCTCGCCATGGGGGCAGGCACCGATCAGGAGGCGCATCGCCGCCGGCGCATTCCAGCGCATGTCGAGCCAGTGATCGACCTTCGCCTCGGGCGGGTAGCGGCCGTAGGCGACGGACGGCGGCGCGATGCCGGGCATGAACCAGTTCGAGTGCAGCGTGTCGCCCTCGACGCGGACCGAGTGCTTCCCGGCGAAGATCACGCCCTGCCCCGCGAACGTGCCCTTGTGGACGAACTCGATGTGGCTGAGGTCGAGCAGGTTGTCGGTCCCGTACTCGTAGTTGGCCTGCATCAGCGTGTAGCCGCGCACGGTTCGGCTGTGGGGCGTATCGGGCACGAACGAGAAATCGGCAATCAGCGCGGGATCGGCCTCTTGCTCGTTCCCACCCCACAGCCAGACGATGCCGTCGCGCTCGACAGAGGCGAATGTGGGCACGTCGGTTCCGGCCGGAATGCGCTCCGCGAACGGATTGCGCACGCACTTTCCCGCGGGCGAGAAGGTAAGGCCGTGGTAGCCGCAAACGATGGCGTCGCCCTCGCGCGTGCCGCGCGAAAGGGGGGCGAAGCGGTGCGGGCATCGATCGAGCAGCGCCGTGATGCCACCGTCGGCGAGCCGGTAGATGAAGACGGGCCGATCGAGGATCGTGCGCGCGAGGCCGGCGTCGCCGATCTCGTCGGACCAGCCGGCCATATACCAGCAGTTGTGCAGCCAGGCGGGCATAAACCTCCCCCGAGGATCTAATTCTTGGTGGTAGGAATATTCTGCTGTATCCGCAAGGCCGCGGCGGCCACGCCGCAGCCGGGAGGAAGCCATGACGACCCTTTGGATGGCGCCCTACACATGCGCGCGGGTGACGGCGATCGCGCTCGAGGAAGCGGGCGCCTCGTTCGACACGCGCCTCGTCCGCTTCATGCGCTCCGAGCACAAGTCGCCTGAGTTCAGGGCGCGCAATCCCAAGGGCAAGGTGCCCGCGCTGGAGATCGACGGCGAGGTGCTGACGGAGAACGTCGCCATCCTGGCCTATCTGGCGGAGCGGTTTCCGCAGGCGCGGCTGCTTCCACCCGCCGACACGCCCGCCGAGCGGGCGCACATCCTCGCCGACCTTTGCTTGTGCTCCTCCACGCTTCACCCGCTGGTCACCCGGATACGCATGCCGATGTTCTTCGCCGGCGCCGAGAACGCCCTCGCGGTGAAGCAGGCCGCCGAAGCGGCGATGGACGAGTATTTCTCCCTCGTCGACAACCGCCTCGCCGGCGGGCCGTGGTGGTACGGCGACGCGTGGTCGGCGATGGACGGCTATCTCTACTGGGTGTTCTGGCGCGTCGAGGGCGCCGGCTACGATGTGTCGCGCTTCCCCTACTTCACCGCCCACGCGCGGGCGATGGAGCAGCGGCCCGCGGTGCAGCGCGCGCTTGCGCGGGAGCAAGCGGCACAGAAACAGCTCGAAGCGGAAGGGCTGGCGTTCGTGCCGCCGAAGGTCGGCTAGATCGGCTCGGCGAGCAGCGCGTTCATCTCGGCTCCGGCCCTCGCGTTGTCGACCAGCGGGCCCTCGCCGAGCTGGCCGCGGCAGATCTCGAGCGACTTCTCCACCACATAGCGGCAGCGCTCGAAGCGGCGGTGGCGATAGGCCGCATAGGCGCGTTCCGGTTCGTCGTCGCGCGCCAGTTCCTCGGCCAGCACGACCGCGTCCTCGATCGCCATGCCGCCGCCCTGGCCGAGGTGCGGCGTGGTGGCGTGGATTGCATCGCCAACAAGCGCGATGCGGCCCTTGTGCCACGGGCCGTCGAGGAAGATCGCCTCGAGCGGCCGATAGACCACTCGCGCATCGTCGGTGATCTGCTCGGCGATGGCGCGGATCGCCGGCGCGCAGCCTGCCAGCCGCTGCCGCATCCGCGCAGCCAAGCCTTGCGCCGGGTACTGCGGATTGCCAGGCTCGGGCGTGGTCGCGTAGAGGTAGATTTCGGCCTCGCTCATCGGCACCAGGCCGACACCGGTCGGCCCGTTGTAGACGTGGAGCGCAGCGAAATCGGCCGGGCGCGGAAGGTTGTAGCGCCACACGGCCTGGCCGACGAACCGGGGATGCGGCGCATCGGGAAACAGGACGCGGCGGGTCTGCGAGTAGATGCCGTCGGCGCCGATCGCGAGGGCGAAGCTTTCCTCGCTGGCGTCGGAAAAGCGCGACCTTACCTCGCTGCCCGTGTCTTCGAGCCATACGGCTATCGTGCTGCGGCGGAGGTCGGCACCCGCCGCCGTGGCCGCGTCGGCCAGCACCTTGAGCAGCGCGCGCCGCGGAATGCCCATCGCCGCCGGGTAACCCTCGATCAGCGAGCGCGACGGCGTGCGGGCGACGAGCGTCCCGTCGGGCGCGTGGATTTCGACCGCATCGTAGGCAAAGCCCGCGCGCACGTAGGCCTGATCGAGGCCGAGGCCGGCGAGCGCGCGCACCACGTTCGCCTGCTGGCTGATGCCGACTCCCTCGACACCGCTGCCGTCGCTGCGCTCGATCACCGTTGCCGCAAAGCCCTTCCGGGCGAGCGCCGTCGCCGCGGTGAGCCCGCCGATGCCCCCGCCGATGACGAGGATGCGCCCGCCGGTCATGCCGGCTGGGCTCGCCCGGCGGGCGCGCCGGGCGCGCGACGGAACGCGGCGACGAGGAAGGCGGTTGCCACGAGCGGCGAGGCGATCATCGCCGCCAGGGCCTGGCGCAAGCCCTCGGCGCCGAGTTGCGGCGTCAGGGCGTCGCTGAGCGCGCCGACAATCAACGGTCCGAGCGCGCCGCCGACGAGGCCCGAAGCGGCCAGCATGACCGTCGAGACGAGCGCCCGGTCGCCGGCGCCCGCGCGGGTTACCGCGTAGTTGATGCACGGTACGAAGGCGCAGCTGAGGAGGAAGTTCATCCCCGCGGCGCAAAGCATCGTCGCGAGCAGCGTGGGCGCGAAGATGAAGCCCGCCATGAACGGCGCCGCCAGCGGCAGCGCGACGAGCGGCAGGCGCAGCATCGCCGACATCGAACCGTGCCTTCGCACCAGCCGGTCGGCGATGGCGCCCGACACCAGGGTTCCGGCCAGGCCGCCGATCCCCACCGCCGGGCCGATGACGATGCCGACCTCGCGCAAGGGGACGCCGTGCGAGCGCTGCAGGAAGGCGGGTCCCCAGGCGCCGAGCACGGCCCCCATCATGGCCGAGATTCCGAAGCCGAGCGCCAGCGGCACGAAACCCGGTATCGCCAGCACGCGTCGCAGGCCGGCGGCCATCCCGGCGAGCCAATGGCGCGCATCGTCGGCCGGATCGCGCCGCTCCTCGCGGGCCGGCTCGCGCACCGTCAGTGTGACGACGATCGCGAGCACCACACCGGCGATGCCGCAGACAACGAACATCGGCCGCCATCCCAGCCAGGCGGCCACCACGCCGGCGAGTATCGTCCCGCCGACGATGCCGATGAAGCTGCTCGACTGGAACACGCCGATCGCCGTGCCGCGGACCTGCGGACGGAAAAGGTCGGGTATCAGCGACATCACCGCCGGAAACGCCGTCGCCTCGCCGATGCCGACCGCGAGGCGCGCCGCCGCGAGCTCCGGGAAATTGCGGGAGAGCCCCGTGGCGGCGGTCGCGATCGACCACCCGGCGATGCCTATCGCCAGGATGCGGACACGTTTGCCGCGGTCGACCAGCCGGGCGATGAACAACCCGGCGACGAGGTTGAACAGCACGAACAGCAATCCGTTGGCGAGCGCCATCTGAGTGTCCGACAGCGCGAGGTCGTGCCGCACCGGCTCGGTGACGACGCCGAGCAGCATGCGGTCGCCGACGTTGAGGACGTTGGCGAGGAACAGCAGGAACAGCGTCCAGCCGGCGATAAGGGGCGAAACCGGAGGGCGCGCGGCCGTCACGGCATTATGGCCTTGCCTTCGAGGACCTTGGCCAGCTCGCCGTCGAATTCGGCGTCCATCAGCACGAAAACCAATTTCGCCGGGAGTTCCGAGCGGTTTTCCCACGCGTGATCGGTGCCGCGCTGGACGACGACGTCACCGGCGCGGAGCAGCACCTCGCTGTCGCTCAAGATCAGCGCGATCTCGCCTTCGAGGACGACGCCGTAGTCGATGGTTTTGGTACGGTGCATCGGACTGCGCTTGCCCCCGGCGCTCGCCGGCAGGAATTCGATGACGCGGATGAGATTGCCGGCGCCCGAGCCGAGGGCAATGCGCGAGCCGCCCGATGTCGGCTCGCCGGCGGGCGACAGGCCGAGAACCGCGGGCGCACAGTCCATCGACCAGACTTCGTCGAACTGGGCGCCGGGCAGCGAGCGGGTGTGCGGCACCGGCCCATCGGACACGACGATGGACCGCCCATCTCCCGTATGCCCGGTGACGATGCGGCGGGTTGTCCTCACCTCAGCCTCCGTTGCCCGCTCGCGTCGCCGCCGCCCGAGGATTCGACCAGCACAGCCGGGCCGAATTCGCGCAGCGGCAGATCGGCGAGGGCATTCACGATCAGGTACTGCGTGGGCATCTGCTCCCACGTCGCGCGGCGGAAGTGGAACTCGCCGGAGCCGCCCTCTACCAAGCGCACGTGCGGAGCCGGCCCGTCGGGGGCCGTCACGGTGAAGGCATCGACCTCCGCCTCGCCCCAAGACCCCGTGCGCGGAACGTACTTGTGGAACATCATGTTCGGCGCGGGGGAAGGGATTTCAGTGGCCTCGAAATCGCCGGCGGTCAGTTCGAGGAAGGTGAAGCCGTCCCACGAGGCGTGGGCCCGCCAGCGACCGTTCTCGACCACCGGTGCAGGGATGTCGGCGAAGATCTTGGGCCAGCCGAGCTCGTCCCGCCCGGTCAGGATCGGCTCGGCCATGCTCTCCCACAGCACGGGCACGAACGCACCGGTGACGTCTTCCTCGCCGCGCCAGCGAGCGGGGATTCGGACCATCGCGATGTTGTAGCCGCGGCCCGCCAGCCAGCCGATATCGGTCAGCACGAGCAGGACCAGCTCGATCCGGGCCGGGGCTTCCACGGTGAATCCCGGGGGCATGAGGCGAGCGAGCGCACGGGCTTCGGTCCGTGCCGACAGCGTCAGCGTCAACGTGTTCTTGTCGTATCGGCGGTGGCGCTGGGATTGCGGAAGGTTGCGCGGTCCGGGCGCCGGGCCGAACGACACCGGCATGCGGTACATCGGGGCCAAGCCCTCGCTCACCCCACCCGTTCCAGCCCGAGCAGGCCGGCTGCGTTGAGGCCGAGGATCTTCGCTCTGTCATCTTCCGACAGCCGCTCGTGGAAGCCGATCGGGTCGGGCTCGGACATGTCGAACGGATAGTCGGTGCCGAGGCACAGCCTGTCGGCGCCGTGGGTGCGCACGAGGCTGTCGAGCTCGTCCCCATCAAACACCAGCGTGTCGAGCCACAGCTTGCGCAGGTAGCTGGACGGCTCGTGCCGGCAGTGCTCGGAGCAATCGCCCCGGGCGCGCCAGCCGTGGTCCATGCGGCCCCAGTAGCCGGGGAGGTACCCGCCTCCGTGGGCGACGCAGATCCTGAGGCCCGGGTAGGCGTCGAGAACCCCTCCGAAGATCAGGTGCCCGATGGCGAGGGTGGATTCGAGCGGGTTACCGATCAGGTTGTTGAAGTAATACTCGCTCAGTCGCCTGCCTTCGGTGAAGCCGAGCGGGTGAATGAAGATCAGCACGCCGAGCTCTTCCGCCGCCGCCCAGAACGGGCGCAGCGCTTCGGCGTGGAAATCGGTGCCGTTGACGTTGGAGCTGATCTCGATGCCGCGCAGGTCGAGCTCGTTGACGCAGTGGCGCATTTCCTCGATCGCCAGGCGCGTGTCCTGCAGCGGCACGGTGCCCATGCCGACGAGACGGTCGGGGTGCTGTGCGACCGCCGCCGCCATGCCGTCGTTGACCGCCCGCGCCGCCTCGCGCCCGGTGTCGGCGTCGGTGAAGTAGAAGTATTGCCCGGGGCTCGGCGAGATCGCCTGCATGTCGATGCCGAGCCGGTCCATGTCGGCAAGCCGCGTGTCGAGCGTGTTCAGCGTGCGGCCGATGGCGGCGAATTGCGCGCGGTTGACCTCCATCGTCTTCGGGCTGGTGAAGTCGTTGATGCCCGGCGGCGGCCCCGGATACTTCGCCTGGACGATGGCGTCCGCCACGGGGATGCCGAGATGGCAGTGGATGTCGACGACGAGGTGCTTGCCGCGCGCGTGGACCGGGATCGGCCTGCGCTCGCCGCACGTCGTCACCTCGCCGCTCATGGCGCGACCCGCGCCGGCATGATGGTGCCGCTGCACGGCCCGAAACCGATCGGCACGTAGCCGTCGGCCTTGGCCTTGCCGCGCAACGTCAGCGTGTCGCCATCCTCCAGCATCACGCGCCTGGTCCCGTCGGGCAGCAACAGCGGCTCTTGCCCGAGCCGGGTGATCTCGACGAGGCACCCGCGCGCCTCGTCGGCCGCGCCCGACACGGTGCCGGTGGCGATGAGGTCGCCGGTCTCGAGCGGCGCGCCGCCGGACGCCTGATGGGCGACCATCTGCGCCAGCGTCCAGAACAGCTCGGCGACGTTGGTGCGCACGATCGTGTGCGGGCCGGAGCCGGTGTCGAGCTCGGCCGTCAGCTCGATGTCGAGGCCGCCGGCCTCGCGGTCGGACGGATCGTTCAAGTAGCCGGGCACCTCGGGCTGGTCGGCAGTTCGCCCGCGGCCCGGCACGCGAAACGGCGCAAGCGCTTCCATCGCCACCACCCACGGCGAGATCGTCGTCAGGAAGCTCTTGCCGAGGTGCGGGCCGAGCAGCATCTCGTAGAACTGGATGCCGCGGGCCGACCAGTCGTTGACGAGGCAGCAGCCGAACAAGAGCGCGTCGGCGCGCGCCATGTCGACTGTCTCGCCGAGGGCGTTGACCGGCCCGCCGAGCCAGGCGCCGAACTCGAGCTCGAAGTCGAGCATCGGTTCCGGCGCCACCGTCATCTCCTTCGCGCCGCGCGGCACGACCTGGCCCACCGGGCGGATCACCGGCGTGCCGCTCACCGCCACCGAGCTCGCGCGGCCGTTGTAGGCCACCGGCAGCGTCGCCCAGGCTGGATTCGGGGCGCGGCCGCCGTTCGCCGCCATGCGCAGGATATGGTCGGCCGAGGTGCAGAAGTCGGTGAACGCGGTTGGCTTGGCCGGCATCAGCAGCTCGACCTCGGCCATCGGCACGAGCGCCTTTTTCGCCGCCTCGCGGTCACCATCGCCGCCCACGCGGTAAAGTTCCGACAAGTGCGCGCGCAAGGCGGAGACGGCGGTGCGCGGCTGGGCGAACAGCGGAAGCAGGCTTGCCCCCCGCGCTGCTTCCGCTGCCGCCCCCGCGATCTGACCGGACGCGAGCAGCGCCGACAGGTCGATGATGCTGTCGCCCAGGGCCACTCCGCCACGCGCGCCCATGCCGTCGTCGAACACGCCGAACGGCAGGTTCTGGATGGGAAAGTCGGTGTCCGGCGCGTTCGCGCTCGCGAGCCAGCTGCGGCGGTTGGGATCGTGCGTGGCGTTCAACTCAATGGACATGGCCGCACCCGTGGCGCTCCTGGTGTTCCTTGCGGTACCTGTTCATCTCGGCGAACAGCACCGGCGGCGGCGCGTGCGGGACATCCGGGTCCCATTGCTTGTAAAGCGAATAGACGTTGGCGACGACACGCTCGGGGTCGGTCCAGTGGGAATATTCGTTGATCGGGATGTCGCGCGCCGCATCGCGCCAGTCCATGCCCGCGTCGAAACGGCCGCGCGCCTCGTCGCGCAAGTGCTCGAAGTAGCCCTTCAGGTTCCTGACGCACCCGATGTCGCTGATCGGGCCATGGCCCGGCACGACCACGTCGGGTTCGAGCCCGATGATGACATCGCACGCGGCGATCCAGTTCGAGAACGGCCCCGCCCAGACGACCGGATGACCCTCGTTGAACACGAGATCGCCGGTGAAGACCGTGCGGTCCTCCTTCACCCAGGCGATGGTGTCGGATTCGGTGTGCGCCGGGCCGAGGTCGGTCAGCTCGACGGTCTTGTCGCCGACGGCGAGGGTCATCGTCGTCTCGAACGTGGTCGTCGGCAGCGCCAGCGCGTCGACGCCGCTGAAATCGAAGTAGCGCCCCATCGTCTCGAACAGGAATTCGCCCGCTTCGCCCATGTTCTGCCAGTTGGCCGAAAGGTTCGCCAGCGCCTGCGGATTGAAACCCTCCATCTCGGAGCGGGTCTTGGCCGTCGCGATGATCTCTGCGCCTTCCACGAGGCCGTTGCCGAAGAAGTGATCGGGGTTCGCATGGGTGTTCATCAGCCGGTCGATCTTGGCGCCTCCCGGCACTTGCGCGAACGCCGTCAGCATGTCGCGCGTCAGCGGCACGCTCATCAACGTATCGATCAGCAGCGTTTCGCCTTGAGAGCTGACGAGGCCGGCGTTCGACCAGCCCCACGTGCCGTCCGGCTGGACGTAGCCGTAAACGCCGTTGCCGATGTCGTGAACGCCTTGCCGGAAAGGCCAGTTGGCCATGCAGATTTCTCCCTCGGTCACCCTACAAGCATAATTCCTTGCGGCAAGAATATTTTGCCGCAACTGCGGTTGTCGAACAGCACCGTTCCGCGTAGCACACGGGCCGATGGCAACGGGGCGAAAGAGGGGCGCGAGGCGCGGCAAGGGGCGGCCGACCGCCAGCGAAACGGGTGTCGGCAGGGAGGCGCTGATCACGGCCGCTCGCGCGCTCCTGCAGGAGCTGCCCCCGGCGCAGGTGACCAGCACCGCCATCGCCAGGCGCGCCAATGCCGATCCGGCGCTCGTGCGGTACTATTTCGGCAACCGCGAAAACCTGCTGTTCGAAGTCGCCAAACAGATCGGCGCCGAGGCCAACCGGCCGCCGCCGGACGAGGGCGATCCGCTCGAGCTCTTGGCCGACATGATCCACAACACCTTCCGCTTCACCCGTTCGGCCAAGCACATGCAGCGGCTGATGATCGAGGAGCTCGATTCGGCCACTTCGGCCGAGGTGCGCGAGAAGATGCGCGAGTGGAACCGCCAGCCGCTGTCGAACTACGCCAAGCTGCAGGAGCTCGACGTCGAGGGCGCGCTGCGCCAGTTCGATCCGCTGTTCATGCACCTCGCGGTGGTCGGGATCAGCGACTTCTTCGCCAGCGGCGCGCCTCTCGTCGAGCTGCTGGTGCCGGCGGGAACCGACATGGCCGAGCTCGGGCGGCAGTACGAGGAATTCGTGACCCGCCTGCTGACCGACGGGGTGCGCAAGCGCTAGCTAGGCCTCGGCGACGCAGCGGTTGCGCTGGGTGCCGAGGCCGCTGATCGAGCCTTCCATCACGTCCCCCGCCTTCAGGAACACGCCGAACGCGGAGCCATTGCCGTAGGGCGAGCCGGTGCAGATGAGATCGCCCGGCTCGAGCACCACGCGGTCCGACAGGTATTCGATCTGCCGCTCTATCGAGGCCATCATGTCGGACGTGCTCTCGTCCTGGTAGGTCTTGCCGTTGACCTTGAGCGTGATGGTGAGATCGTAGGGATCGGCAACCTCATCTCTCGGCACCACCATCGGGCCGAACGGGAGGAATGTCGGGAAGCACTTGCCCGACAGCCAGTCGGCGCCGATGGCCGAGCCGTCGCGGCGGAAGATGTGCTCGCGCGCGGTGACGTCGTTCACCACCGCGAATCCCGCCACGTGGTCCATCGCCTCGGCGGCGCTCACATGGTGCGCGCGCTTGCCGATCACGACGCCGAGCTCGAGCTCCCAGTCGGGCTTCTCGACATTTCGCGGCAGGATCACCTCGTCCAGCGGCCCGATCACGCACGAGGGCAGCTTGAGGAACACGAACGGCAGCGCCTTCGCCCGCTTGTCCATCATGGCCTCAACCTGGCGTCTGCGCTCCTCCGGCGAGAGGTTCTCGTGCTCGGCGGTGCGCATCGACGGATCGCCCATGATCAGGCCGACGACGTGCTTCTTGTAGTTGGCGCCGGTGCAGAACACCTGCCCGGGACGATAGGGGGCGCGCACGTCGGCCGAGGCGAAATCGGCTGCCGAAGCGAACGCGATTTCGTCGGCCGCCCATCGCGCGAGGTTTGCGGCGATGCGCTCCCAGTCCGCCAGCAGGGCGGGAATATCGCGATCCTCGCCCCACCGGCGAAGCGGCACGAACCGGTCTTGCCTGACGAGAACCGCTTGCGGAGCGCCGTTGACGCTTACCGTGGCCAGTCCATAAGTCATCCGTCGCTGCCTTCAGTAGGGTTGCTGGAGCTTGTGCATCGTGTCGCCGAGCATGGCGTTGGCGTCGCGCTGGTCGCCGCCGGCCATCTCGATCTCGCCGATGCGCACCGAGTTCTCGACGACCATGCGCGCGCGCTCGAAGCGGCGATCGGTGAACGCCGCCAGCGCATCGGCAACCGCGTCGTGCCGGGCGAGCTCCTCGGCAAGGACGAGCCCGTCCTCGACCGCCATCCCGGCGCCCGAGGCCATGTGCGGCGTGGTCGCATGGACGGCGTCGCCGATCATCACGACCCGGCCCTTGTGCCACGGCGGCGGGAGCATCACCCATTCGAGCGGGCGGTAGTTGACGAGCGAGCTGTCGCCGAGGCTGTCGCGCACGCTCGCGACATACCCGCCGTACGGGCCCAGCAGGGCGGCGACGTGCGGCAATTGCTCCCCGGGCTCGTACCACGGGTTTTGCGGCACGTGCTCAAGGATGAAGGCGTACATCTTGTCGCTCGAGACCGGATTGAAGCCGAGCTTGACCGGCCCGCCGAGCCACATCTCCGCGCGGTCGACCTCCGCCGGCCGGTCGGCGACGATGCGCCAGCAGCCCTGGCCGGTGAACTTCGGCATCGGCGCATCGGGGAACAAGGCTTGGCGCGTCTTCGAGAAGATGCCGTCGGCGCCGACCACGAGGTCGAACCGTTCGTCGCGGCCGTCGGGGAAGGCAACCTTTACGCCGTCTGCCGCCTGGACGAGGTCGGTGACCTCGGCCCCGAGCGTTACGCGAACGCCGCTTGCGCGGACCCGGCTGGACATGATCTCGTGCAGCACGGGGCGCATGATGCCGCCGCTACGCGCCACGGGCGGCGCGTCGGCGGCGGGCGGCGGCGTTTCCATGATCACGCTGCCGTCGACCGAGCGCAGCCGCATGCCGGCCCCGACGAAACCCTTCTCGCGCACCTCGTCGAGAATGCCGAGGTCGTCGAACGCCCTCAGCGAGAGGCCGGTGACGCTGATCCCGGCGCCGTAGGCCCGCCAGTGCGGATCGGCATCGGCCAGCTCGACCTCGACGCCGCTCCGGGCGAGCGCCAGCGCCGCGCTCATCCCGCCGACGCCGCCGCCGATCACGAGCGCCTTGCCGATCATCGCGCCCCTCCCGCCGCCGCGCTCAGGCCGGAACCTGCCACAGGCCCTTGTCGGGCGTCATTTCCGCGTGCGGGACGTTGCCGGTGATGATGCGCCCGGTTCCCCACTGGTCGATCGTGCTCGGGCCAGGAGGATAGGTCGTCGGCACCCAGCTCGCCTCGTCGACGTGCTCGAGGTCGGACGTGTATTCGACCGCGTTGCCGTTGGGCGTGAGGAAATAGCAGAAGGTGTTGTCGCCGGCGGTGTGGCGCCCGGGGCCCCAGCTCAACGTGACGCCGTTCTCGTGCATGCGCGCGAGGCCGCGCATCAGTTCGTCGACCGAGGCGACGTCGAAGGCGACATGGTTCAGCGCCGGCGGCCCCGGCAGGACCGCCACCCGGTGGTGCGCCGAATTGCAGCGCAGGAACACCATGAAGTCGCCGATCCAGTCCGAAAGGCGGAAGCCGAGCGCCTGCTGGTAGAACTCGGCGAGGCCCTTGTGGTCGGGGGAGTGGAACACGACGTGGCTCAGGCCGACGGGGATGGCCTCGCCCTTGCCGAGCGTGCGCTGCTGGCGCTTGGCGCTGTCGCAAACCACCTCGATGGCGCGCCCGTCCGGATCAAAAAAGCGGAAGGCATAGCCCCCCGCCGGCCCGTCGGCCGGCCCGGGCTCCGCAATGATCTTCGCGCCCGCCGTCTTCACCTGCTCGAACAGCGCGTCGACATCGGCCCGCGAATCGGCCGAGAAGCCGATCAGGTCGGTCTTCTTCTCGGCGTCCTCGCGCAAGCGGATCACGAACGGATGCGCCGTACCTTCGGCGGCGAGGTAGACCTTGCCGTCCTCCTCGCCGACATCGACCAGCCCCCACGTCTCGGCGAAGAATTTGCGCTCGGCGGCGAGATCCGGCACCGCCAGGCCTACGTATTGGAGGTCGCTTACTCTTGCGGACATGCCTGACTGCTCCGTTCGTGGCTGTGGGATCGCGGGCTAGAACTTGCCGCCGATGCGCACGCCATAGGTTCGCGGCTCCTCGACGGCGCTCACGACGAGATTGGCCGTCGTGATGTTGCCGCCCAGCTGCCGCCGGCTGTTGAAGATGTTGCGCATGTAAACACTAGCGAACAGACGGTCATCATTCTTGCTCAGCGTGATCGATGCGTCGGTGACGAAATTCGCCTTCGATTTCAGATAGGGCAGGTAGTCCGCGGTCGAGTAGCTCGAGCTGCGATAGCGGGTGTCGGCCTGCAGCACGATCTTGAACGCATCGAGCGGGATCGTCTGTTCGCCGTTGAGGATGAACGACCAGCGCGGCGAGTTGAACGCCGGCTTGCCCGAGCAGTCGATCTGGAAGAGCGAGAGCGGCACGCCGTTGACGGTTTGCGTCGCGGGGGCAAAGGCGCAAGTCGTGTTGGGCGGCAGCCCCTGGTTCGGCACGAAGTAGGTGAAACTGTCGTACTTGCCGTGCAGGTACTGCACCGAGGCGGACAGCAGGGTGGTCGGAGTTGCCCTGAGGTCGACGTCGAGGTCGATGCCCTTGATCGTGCTGTCGCCGATGTTGCGCGTCAGGAACACCGTCGTCGGCGGGTTGCCAAGGTCATAGCCGAACTGGCTGAACTGCTGGTTGCGGTACTTCCACAGGAACGCCTCGATGTTGACCTGCAGCGTGTTGCCGAGGAAGCGGTTCTTGCTCCCCAGCGTATAGGCGTCGATCGTCTCGGGCTTGTAGGATTCGACCCCGCGCGCGAACGAGAAGCCGCCGCCGTGATAGCCGGTCTCGAAGCTCGCGTAGATCATGTTGCGCGGCGTGACGTCGTACTGCGCGGCGAGGCGGTAGGTGAACTTGTCGTTCTTCAGGCTCGAATTGATCACGATCGGCGAGAACAGGACGAAGGGAGCCGTCTGCGATCCGCCCGCCTCAGGCGGCAGGACGAACAGCGGGACCGGCGTGATTGGTATGCCGCGCGTGAGATAGAAATTCCTGAACTCCTGCTCGGTCTCCAGCACCGGAATGAACGGCAGCGTGGGGCAGAAGTCCTGCGGCGGCGCGGGGTTGCCGCAGAACAGGATGTAGACGTCGGACGTGCCGTCGAACCGCTTCTTGTCGGACGTGTAGCGGGCGCCGGCCGTCAGGCTCAGCTTGTCGGTCGCATGCCACGTGATCTTGCCGAACCCGGCCCACGATTTCGTGCCGGTCGTGAAGTCCTGGTAAGGCGTCAGCGTGTGCTGGTCGTAGCGCGCGGTGGCGGCGATATCCTCGTCGAAGTAGATGCCGCCGATCAGGTAATCGACGGCGGTGCCGATATCGCCCGCCCAGCGCGCCTCGAGGCTGGTCTGCTTGTCCTTCTCGGCCGAGAACGCGCCGCGGAACACGCCGTTGAACTGGTAGGCGATGCTGGCTTCGCGATAGGCCGGCTGGATCGTGAGAGTGCCGACGTCGGTCTTGTAATTGAGCTCGGCCGTGACACCCCAGTAGTCGTCATCGTTGAACGGGATGCCGTCGACGACCTCGCCGGCGCGGCCGACCTGGGACACGAAGCGCGAGGCGAGGAGCGCCTGCGAGGCGGGATCGAACACGCCCTGCTTGGGCGAGAAGCCCGTCGGCGTGAACTGGTAACCGCCGAACCCCGTCGGGCCGAAGATCGGATCGACCTTCCCGAGGTAGAAGCCGCTGAGGCTGCTCCCGCCCTGGTGCGAAAAGTCCACGCCGAGCCGCAGGTTGAGGTTGTCGGTCGGCTCGGCGTAGATCTGGGCGCGGCCGGCGTATTCGCGCTGCTTGCCGGTGCCGTCGTTCTGGAACCCGTCGCGATTCGACAACGATCCCGCGACGCGAACCGCCGCCTTGTCGCCGAGCGGAAGATTGATCGCCGCCTCGCCGGTCAGCCAGTCGTAATTGCCGTAGCCGGCCGAGAATTCGAGCGACGTGTCGTTCAATTTCGGTCGGTTGGGGATGACGTTGATCGCGCCGCCGGTGGCGTTGCGTCCGTACAGCGTGCCTTGCGGGCCTTTCAGGATCTCGACGCGCTGCAGGTCGTAGAAGACGCCCGAGGTCGAGCTCGGCCGGCCGATGTAGACGCCGTCGTAGTTGAAGGCGATCGCCGGGTCCGAGTAGGCGTTGACGGTCGCGTTGCCGACGCCGCGCACGAAGAACACGGTGGTCGGGCCGCCGGTGCTACCGGTCGCGGACAGGGCATTGGTCGTGCGCGAAAGGTCCTCCGCGCGAATGACGTTCTGGCGGACCAGCTCTTCCGGCGAGATCACGTCGAGCGCGACCGGCGCGCGCTGGCTGCTTTCCGCCACGCGCTGGGCGGTGACGACGATTTCGCCCAGACCGTTCTCCTCGTCGGGATTGGCCGTCGGCACGGCGGCTCCGCTCGGCGAATTCGCCGCCGGGGTGCTTTGCGGCACCGGCGCCTGTCCTTGCGCCTGCGGCTGGTCCGCCGACGCACCGTTCTCCTGCGCCGCTGCGGGCTGGAACGACAGGCCCGCGACGATGGCGGCCGCGGACACACCCCATGAAAGCCGAGCGTTCATGATTTCCTCTCCCTGTGAACACGCGCTATATTCCCGATGGTAGGAATTTATATTCCTGCGCGCAAGAATTTTGATGCGGCTGAGGCCTGCCCACGCTTGCGCAGGTCCCGCGCTTGAGTGATAAATTCCGCCACGCAGGAATTGGCTTGGGGGGAGCGACCGTGAAGGCGAGAGAGTATCGTCGCATCGCCTGCGAGGAGGGGTTTCTTTCTCCCGGCGTCCTGGCGGCGAACGCCACGGCCAGCACGGCAAGCCTTCCGCTCATCACCGCCGACGGGCCCGCGGCGTTCCTCGCCCGGCCGCTCGTCGATCTCGGCGACGAACGCATCGCCGCGATGGACGCCGACGGGATCGACATGCAGCTCCTGCTCCTCAGCTCGCCGGGGGTGCAGGTGTTCGACGCTGCCACCGCAAGCAGCCTCGCCGGCGAGGCGAACGACTATGCCTCGCAGGCATGCGAGCGTCATCCTGCCCGCTTCGCCGCGCTCGCGGCCCTCGCGCCGCAGGATCCCGCCGCCGCCGTGCGTGAACTGGAGCGCGCGCTCAAGCTGCCCGGCATCAAGGGCGCGATGGTCAACAGCCATACCTTCGGCGAGTATCTCGACCGGCCCAAGTACCTGCCCCTGTTCGAAGCCCTGCAAGCGCTCGACGCGCCGCTCTACATCCA
>DATJHD010000103.1:0-7226 GCA_035494275.1 Croceibacterium sp. | reverse complement strand
AATCACGACGTGATCATGGCAGCGCTCGGCGTCGGCGCGCTGAACCTGGCGCTCGGGTACGTGAGCTATCGCATCCTGAAAAGCGGCTGGAAGATCAAGAGCTGACCCCTACTTCGCAGGGGTCGGCGCTCAGTGGGTCAGACTGCGCCGCAGCCGATAGCGGCCCTCGGCGAAATCCTCGAACAGTTCGGAGAGGTTCGGGTGGTCGACCGGGCCGCCGTCGCTGTCCTCCAGCAGGTTCTGCTGGCTGACGTAAGCGACGTAGGACGAATCCTCGTTCTCTGCGAGGAGGTGGTAGAAGGGCTGGTCACGCCGCGGCCGCAGGTCTTTCGGAATCGCCTCGTACCAGTCGTCGCTGTTGGCGAACACCGGGTCAATGTCGAACACCACGCCGCGGAAATCGAACAGGCGGTGGCGCACTACGTCGCCGATGGCGAAGCGTGCCTCGCAGTGGCGCGGCGCCTCGATCCGGCGTCCTGCCTGGGGCGAATAAAATTGGGAGCGATCCATTGTCATTCGGATATAGATTACCGGTCATCGGGCGCAAGGTTCCGCCACGACGCAATTCACCGCTATTTGCTTGCCGCGGGACGAAATCGCTCACGACGGGCTTGGCAAGGCAGGGCGCTTTCGCTAACCGCCGCGTTCCTTGCCGACCGGGCGTCCTGAACGCCACTATGCCTTTCGCGGAGAGGTGCCGGAGCGGTCGAACGGGGCGGTCTCGAAAACCGTTGTGCCCTCACGGGTACCGAGGGTTCGAATCCCTCCCTCTCCGCCACCGGCCATTGATTTTCCTTGATTAAATTCAGATCAAGCCGCCAGTTCTCATAACCGCTCCCGATAGGCGCTGCGCTTGAGGCGAACGCCAGCGGCTGGATTCGCTCAATCGGCACGGTTGCATGGGATTGATCGTCAATATTTCCATTTCCCTTCCCCCCGGTGTGCACGTTTTCAGCAATGACGGCCTGCCCGCCGCGATTATCGACACGTGAATGCGGCTCTTCACGGGCCCGGCAGCAGGATCGACACGCCGATGCCCTTGGTGCCGAGCACGCCCATTAAGCACGCCGGCAAAGTCGACCGCGGCTATGACTTCGCCCGGGCCCATCAGATCCTCTCCTCCCACCTCGACCTTGAACACCTCGGGCATGTCGCCCGGCTTGATGTCGACAATTCGCTGCGAAGCGTCACATAGGTCGGAATGAGGCCCTCGCGCTCTTCCGGGGTGAGCGGGGTCTTGGCGTCGTCAGCGTCGCCAAAAAGTGGGTCGGTCATGACTCATCCCAGAGTCTGCCCGGTGACCAGAAGGCGCTCCCTTACGTGTTACGGCTCTCCATCACCCGTAAGCTTGCCTATGCCAACCTATTCGATAATTTAATTTTTCTGCCGCTACCGGGCGTGATGAGGCGGTGCGCTCGAACCCGCGGTATCCGGCCCGGGCGGATGCCATCACCACAGATGGAGCGGTCCGGTGCGAGCGCAAGTTACTGCCGGGAAACGGGAAATGGCAAGACCGGCACCGCTCGCGCGGGGATCCGGCAGGCGTCGAACGGGAAGACTTGGCGAAGCCGAATTTTCCTCTGAACTCCTGGACCTGGCGACCGATTGCGTGTTCGCTGTCGATGGCACCTGGCGCTTCAAGTACGTGAACCGGCGCGCCGCAATCGAAATCGCTGGCGGACGGTCCCTGCTGGGCCAATCCCTCTGGGACGAGTTTCCGGCTCTCGTCGGAACCGACATCGAAGCAGGCTATCGCAAGGCCATGCTCGCGAGGCAACCGGCACGGTTCGAAGCTTACTACGGTCCGCATGATCGCTGGTACGAAGTCGACATTTCGCCGCTGTCGCAGGGCGGACTCGCTGTCTGGTTCCGCAACATCGACGAGCGCAAGCGCGCCGAGAGGCAGTTGCAGCATGCCGAAGAGCGATACAGGCTCGCAGCCTCTGCCGCCACCGATCTGGTGGTCGACTGGAATCTCGAAACGGGCGAGATTATTTGGCGGGAAGCGTTGCAGTCCGGCTTTGGATTTGGCGACGGAATCGTGCGGACTCGCGAGTGGTGCATCGCGCAGGTTCACCCTGATGACCGCGAGCCTGTATCGGCCGCCATTCGGCGCTGCATCGAGACGGGCGAGCGTCTCACATACGAATGCCGCGTCCGCAAGGCGGACGGGAGCTACGCGGAAGTCCACCAGACTGCTGTCGCGCAGCACGATGTCGATGGTAGGCCGCTGCGCATCATCCTTGCGGTGCGTGACCAAACTGCGTGGAACCGCGCCAACGAGGCAATACGCTCGCGCGAGGCTCAACTGGCCAACATCTTCTCGCAGGCCATCGTCGGAATCGTCGAGAGTGGGCCGGACGGACGGGCGAGACTGGTGAACGAGCGATTCTGCGAAATTCTCGGCAGATCGGAAAGCGAAGTGCTCGGAACCGAGGTGATGGAGTTCACCCATCCCGCGGACATGGAGTCCGTTCAGGCACTGCTTCGCGCCAAGCGCGTGAAGGGAGAATCGTTTCAGACCGAAAAGCGTTATCTGCGCCCCAACGGAGACATCGTGTGGTGCAAGTTGAGTGTATCCTTCGTCGTCGGACCTTCAGGCGCCATCGAGAGTTCGATTGCGATTGCCGAGGACATCTCGCAGCAGCGGCACGCGATCGAACGGCTGAAATGGACGAGCGAACACGACGACCTAACAGGTCTCGCCAATCGCCGCGCTTTCGAAGCGTGCCTGCAAGCGGCAACCCTGCGCTCGATGCACACGCACGACACCGTCGGGCTGCTCCTCCTCGATCTCGATCATTTCAAGCACGTGAACGACCGTTTTGGCCATGCTGCCGGCGATGAGCTGCTTCAAGAAATTGGTGATCGTCTTGCCCAATGCGTTGCGGCGGGCGATCTCGTTGCGCGGCTCGGCGGCGATGAGTTCGCAGTGGTGGTCGAGCGATGCACTGCGGGAGCGGATCTGCTCGAAATAGGCGATACTATTCTCCGGCAGCTCAGGCGCCCGTTCCAGATCGGCGGACGGACCATCAGTCTCGATGGAAGCATAGGTGGCGCCATGTTTCCGGGGGACGCCGAAAGTGCGCACGAACTCTTCCAGCATGCAGATGTTGCGCTTTATGCGCTCAAGGAGAGCGGGCGCGGCGGGACGAGACTGTTCGATCGTGACATGCTCGATCAAGCGCTTGTCGTGGCATCCCAGCTCGCCGCGGCGCGAACGGCGGTTTCTGGCCGTTCGGTTGATCCGCATTACCAACCCAAGGTGGATCTCGAGAGCGGCCGCATCGTCGGCTTCGAAGCCTTGCTGCGGTGGCACGACGAAGCCTGCGTGCTGCAGTCGCCCGATACCCTGGCTGAGGCCTTCCGGGACTATGAGCTGGCGTCGCGGATTGGCGAGCTGGTTCAACGGCGGGTGTTCGGCGATCTCAACGCCTGGCTGCGGGAGGGTTTGCCGGTCGGCTGCATTGCGCTGAATGCGGCGCCGGCGGAATTCCTACGGGACGATTTCGCTGAACGCCTGCTCGACCGGCTGCGCGAGCATCACGTTCTTCCGTCTTGCGTCGAACTCGAGGTCACTGAGCATGTGTTTCTCGATCAGGGTGCGCAATTCGTGGCACGGGCCTTGAATTTGCTTCATCAAAACGGCGTTAGGATCGCGCTCGACGACTTTGGAACGGGCTATTCCTCTCTCTCGCACCTGCGGGACTTTCCGGTGGATGTAGTGAAGATCGACCGCTCGTTCGTCCACAAAGTGACGAGCAACCATGACGCCCGCGCCATCGTCTCGGCAATTGTCACCCTGGCAAAAAGCCTGAACATCGAGGTGGTCGCGGAAGGCATCGAGACAGACCGACAAAGGCGCGTGCTGCAAGAGGAAGGATGTCATTTCGGCCAGGGTTACTACTTTGGCCGCGCCGTCTCGGCCGCCGAGGTGAAGGGCCTGTTACATCAATCGTGTTCGGCGCTGCCCTGACCAACCGAGGGATATGTCGCGAAAATGAGGCCATAACCGCGTGCGCACCCGCGCGCCCGATCGCCTACAGCACTTGCGCTCGAACACGATAGCGGCTCTGTTTTGGCTGGGTCGCCGGGAGGGCATATGCTCGGGTGGTGGCAGCGGCTGAAGTTGGGTGGGCCCGTGCTCGCGGGGCTGGCGGCGACCGCGTTGGTGGCGGTTCTGCAACTGGCCAGCCTTCCGTTGCTCGAGCGCATCGGGCTCCAGGTGTTCGACGCATACCAGCAGATAAGCCCGCGCGTGGCGCAACACGCTCCCGTGCGCGTTGTCGACATCGACGAGGAATCGATTGCCCGGCTCGGCCAGTGGCCATGGCCGCGCACGGATCTCGCTCGGCTGAACAAGGTGCTGACAAAGGCCGGCGCAAAGGCGATCGCCTACGACGTCGTCTTCTCCGAGCCCGATCGGACCTCGCCGGAGGCCGTCGGCAAGCGCCTGGGCATGGCCGATCGCTTCGCCGGTTTGCCGGATAACGACAAGGTCTTCGCCGACAGCATGGCGGGGTCGCACGTGATCAACGGGCTTTTCCTGCTGTCGGAGCCGCGCGGGGCGCCGGTCGAGCCGAAAGCGGGCATCGGCCTGCTCGGCAGCCTGCCCGACAAGTCGATGCGAAGTTATCCCGGCTCAATCCAGGCGCTGCCGCTGCTACAGGCCAACGCCGCCGGAGCGGGCTCGCTCAGTCTGCCGGGCGATGCCGACGGGATTGTCCGCCGCGTGCCGCTCGTGACGTTGAACGGTCGGCAACTCGTGCCTTCGCTTTCGCTCGAGGCGGTTCGCGTTTGGGCGGGCGAGGGCAACATCATCGTGAAAGCGAGCGATGCCAGCGGCCAGACCCGTTCGGAGCCGGGCTCGGTGGTTTCGGTGCGCATCGGCCAGCGTGAGGTACCGACCACCCGCGACGGCGAGATGTGGGTGCTCTATGCGCCTCACGCGAAGGACGAGGTCATTCCCGCGTGGAAGCTCCTCACGGGCGCGATGACACCCGCCGAGATAACGAGGGCGGTGAGCGGCGCCATCGTGTTCGTCGGCACGAGCGCGACCGGCTTGCGCGACCTCGTCGCCACCCCGCTGGCCGACCATGAACCGGGCGTGATGGTCCACGCGCAAATGGCCGAACAGATGATCCTCGGGCAATTCCTGCAGCGGCCCGATTGGGCGGCCGGTCTGGAGTTCTTCCTCGTCGTGCTGCTCGGCGGCGGCCTCGCTCTGATTTTGCCGCGGGCCGGCGCGGCGGTGGGCGCGGTGGTCGGTGCGCTCGGCATTGCGGCGGTCGGCGCCACGAGCTGGCTCGCGTACACCCGGGCGAGCTATCTGCTCGACCCGACTTATCCGGTCCTCGCCATCGCGCTCGTGTATGTCGTCCAGACGGTCATGGTGTTCTATCGCGAGGAGCGCCGCCGGGCCTACATTCACCGGGCGTTCGACCGCTATCTGTCGCCCGAGCTGGTCAAGCAGATCGCCGCCGATCCAGGCCGCCTGGAACTGGGCGGCGAGGAGCGCGAGATGACGGTGCTGATGTGCGACATCCGCGGGTTCTCGCACATTTCCGAGCAGCACGCTCCACAGGAAGTGATCCAGTTCCTGATCGCCTTCCTTACCCCCATGAGCGACATCCTCCTCGCCCACAGGGCGACGCTCGACAAGTACATCGGCGATGCCATCCTCGCCTTCTGGAACGCCCCGCTCGACAACCCCGACCAGTTCCGCGACGGCGCTCGTGCGGCATTGGCGATGGCGAAGAAACTCGGCGAGCTGAACCGCGACATGCCGGCTCGCATGGGTTCGACCTGGCCGGAGGAAGTGAAGATCGGCATTGGCCTCAACTCCGGGCCGTGCTGCGTCGGCAACATGGGTTCGCGCCAGCGCCTCTCGTACTCGCTCATCGGCGACACCGTGAACATGGCCTCGCGGCTGGAGGGCCTCACCAAGCAGTACGGCGTGACGACAATCGTCGGCAGCGCGCTGGCGGCGCATCTTGCTGACTTTGCGCTGCTCGAGCTCGACCGCGTCAGGGTCGTCGGCCGCGAGGCGCCTGAGATGATCTATGCCTTGCTCGGCGACGAGACGGCGCGATCGGACGCCTTCCAGCAGCTCGCAGCGGCGCAGGCCGAATTCCTCGCTGCCTACCGCCGAGGCGACTGGGGCGAGGCCGCAAGACTGCTAGACCGTCTGTCGCCGCGCTATGCGACCATCGCCGTCAGCGGGCTAGAGGCGCTTTATCGCGAGCGCCTGGCCGCGTTGGCTGCCAATCCGCCGGGCGCGGAATGGGACGGCGTATATCGCGCGACACGCAAGTAGCGGGTTGGACCTAGGGCTTGCCGGGCGTCGGGCTGGGGCTCGGCCTCGGGCGAGGATTGTTCGGGCTGCTCTGCGGCTGGCCGGAAGGGATGGTCGAACCCTGCGTCCTTTGTCCGTCAGAAGGGGGCTTGTCGTCGTGATCGGACAGGATCGCCGCCCCGGCCCCGAGGATGGCCGCGCCGGCGAGGATCTTGCCGAGCGAATTGCCCTTGCCGGCCTGCACGACCGCGGGCTGGAGAAGGTCCTGCAGCTGCGAAAGCCCCGCCGGCGAGATGCGGAACGGGCCGATCGGCGGCGCCCCGGGCCGCGGAATGTAGGCCGCCAGTTCAGGCTGGTCCAAGGTGACGGTCTGGCCCGCCGCGGTGACGTCGGCGTTGCCGACGGTGAGCCCGCCCTCGGTCGCCGCTCCCGGGCCCCGGAGGACGACGAGCGTCGCGCCCTCCTTGTCGCTCCTGACCTTGCCGACGGCCGCCTCCGCCTCGGCGATGGCCACGGCATTTTCGCCCACCACGCCATCGAGCGCCGTCCCGCGGATGCCGATGGTGCCGACGGGGGACTGGATCGTCGCACTCGAATTGGCGTCCCTGGCCCCCGACATGAACCGAAACGCGCCTTCCAGCACGCGGGCGAACAGCGATCGGCCCTGGCCGGGATCGTAGACGAAGCGGTCGATCGTCATCCGCGCGTTCGCGCCGATGGTGAAATTCGAGCGGTCGAGCAGCAGGATCTGCAGCTGGCTCTGCTTCTTCGTGCTGACGACATCGCCCCATGCGACCGGCTGCCGCCGCGCGACGGCGCGTTCCTTCTTCGGAGCGGCGGCCACGGCAATCCGGACATCGCCGAAGATCGCCGCGGCAATGCCGACCTGGACTGCCTGCCCGTAGGCGGCGGTCATGCCAATCGTCGAGAC
>DATJHD010000102.1:0-19579 GCA_035494275.1 Croceibacterium sp. | reverse complement strand
GGGGGACAAGGAGGTTTACAGCAGGGAGCGCAAGGGAATCTTGGGGAGCGGCAGGATCATCGCAACGCGGCGGCGATAGGCGTCGTAGCCTCCGATCTCCTTTTCGAGGAAGCGCTCCTCGACCCTCGCCTTGAGCGTAAACCCAAGCGAGAACAGCGCCGCGCCGGCAATCGCCCACGGCTTGGCCTGCAGCGCTGCCATCGCCACCGCACCCATGATCAGGCCGGTGTAGATCGGATGGCGGACGAAGGCGTAGGGGCCAGTGTCGACCACGCGGTGCTCGGCCATGCGTTCAACCCCGCTCGACCACAGCCGGCCCAGCTCGATCCGCGCCCACCATGCGAAGGCGATGCCGGCGCCGGTCAGCGCGTCCATCGCCCAGCCGAGTGCGGGGGTGACATGCCAAAGGATCGGTTGCTGCCTGGGGATGACGCCGTACATCAGGACCAGCCCGAACGAGATCATCACGAAATGCAGCCGGTACTCGTTTCGCGGTGCCTGCACGGTGGGCCTGTCGCGCCACAGCGCGGCAACCTGCCAGCTCACCAGCCAGCCGAGCCACATGACGGCCGCTACCATGATGTAGAACTGCGCCATGGCTCGCGAATATAAGCGGTGTATTGCTTATGTAAAGCACTTGCCTCGCGCGCTGTTGGCAAGCGCACCGACAGCGGCCATATGCCCGCGCAGCAGGAGCATTCCATGGCGACTTACGACTACGATCTCTTCACCATCGGCGCGGGCTCGGGCGGGGTGCGCGCGAGCCGCGTGGCCGCGGCGCACGGCGCGAAAGTCGCCGTGGCCGAGGAATACCGCGTCGGCGGCACCTGCGTGATCCGCGGCTGCGTGCCGAAGAAGCTGCTCGTGTACGGCGCCCATTTCGCCGAGGACTTGCAGGATGCGAAGAATTTCGGGTGGACCGCGGAGAACTGTACGTTCAACTGGAAATCGCTGCGCGACAACGTCCTCAAGGAAGTCGACCGGCTCAATGGCCTCTACCGCCAGACGCTGGAGAACCACGAGGTCAAGATCATCGAGCAGCGCGCCACCGTAACCGGCCCGCACGAGGTGACCCTGGCCGACGGCACGAAGAAGACCGCGAAGTACATTCTTGTCTGCACCGGCGCGCGGCCGCACGTCCCCGGCTGCCCGGGCCACGAGTTCGGCATCACAAGCAACGAGGCGTTCCACCTCGACGACGTGCCGAAGCGCATCCTCATCTCGGGCGCCGGCTACATCGCCAACGAGTTCGCCGGCATCTTCAACGAATTCGGCGCCAAGGTGACCCTGATCAACCGCTCCGACCAGCTGCTGCGCGGCTACGACGAAAGCATGCGCGACCGGCTGCTGCAGATCTCGACGATGAAGGGCATCGTGTTCCGCTTCAACGCCGAGTTCCGCGGGATTCACAAGAACGAGGACGGCAGCCTGCGGGTCTCGATGACCAACCACGACGACATCGAGGTCGATTGCGTGATGTTCGCGACCGGGCGCCTGCCGAACACCGAAGGCCTCGGCCTGGAGGAGGTTGGCGTCGAACTCGGCGAAAAGGGCGCGATCAAGGTCGATGACTACTCGAAGACCAGCGTCGACAGCATCTACGCGATCGGCGACGTCACCAACCGCATCCAGCTGACGCCTGTCGCGATCCGCGAGGGCCAGGCCTTCGCCGACACGGTGTTCGGGGGCAAGCCCGCGAAGGTCGATTATTCGTGCGTGCCGAGCGCGGTGTTCAGCCATCCACCGATCGCCGGCGTCGGGATGACCGAGGGCGAGGCGCGGAACAAGCTCGGAGTGGTCAAGGTCTACCAGTCGGACTTCCGCTCGATGAAGAACGTCCTCGCCGGGCGCAACGAGCGCAGCCTCTACAAGCTGGTTTGCGACGGCGAGGACGAGCGTATCGTCGGCATCCACATGATCAGCCCCGACGCGCCCGAAATTCTGCAGGCGGCGGCGGTTGCGGTGAAGGCGGGCCTGACCAAGGCGGACTTCGACGCGACGGTCGCGATCCATCCGACGATGGCCGAGGAGCTGGTGCTTATGCGCTAGTGCCGGCGTTTGCCGCCGTGGCGGCTTTGCGCGAAAGTCGGCGGCAGCGAAGCGAGCGTCAGATAGCCGAGGTGCCGCTCGTCGAGGATGTTGAAGCGGTAACGCGCGGCTTCTTCGGCGGTGCTGCGGGAAATTCGTCCCCTGAGCTCGGTGTCCATCGCGGCGACCGGCTCGGGCATGCCGAGTAAGTCGAAGCGCGCCGCGCCGACGGGGTGCGCGCCGTATTTCGGCTTGGCCCTTTCGATCGTCGAGGCGCCTTCATCGCTGCCGCCGAACTCGATGCGCTGGTTTTGCTCGTCATCCGCTTCGGCTTCGGCCGCCGCCCATTCACCGCCCAGGGTCTCAGGGGCCACCTCGTTCTCGTAGCGCCCACGCTCAACACTGTCGATCGCGCCGTCGTGGTTCACGTCGAGCAGGTCGAAAAAGCGCATGAAATCCGCGTCGAACTCGGCGAAGTCGAGCTTGCCGTCGCCGTTCTTGTCGGCTTGCGCAAACCACTTCTCCACCGGGTAGGGCTGATCGCCGGCGACACGGAACGGCTCGCCGGAAGGAGCGACGAAGATCTTCTCGCGCCCGCCCGGCGCCTGCTGCGCGGCGGCGGGAACCGTCACCGCCGAGACCAAAAGAACGGCAAGGAAGGTACGCATCGCAAAAAGGACCCCCGCGAAAGTCGACTCTGTGGCCCTATCCACCTTGCCGGCCGCTGACTCAAGATCGCTTCCAGCCCACAAGGGCCCAAATCTGCGCGGGCCGCGCCGCCACGCTCGGCACTTGCTCCGCTCGCCCCGCAAGGTTACGCCCGTAACCAACGCGTCATAGTGCGGGAGAGCCCATGTCGGCCAATATCGAGGAGCTCGAACGCCGCCGCGCCGGCGCCCGGTTGGGTGGGGGCGAGAAGCGCGTTGCCGCACAGCACGCCAAGGGCAAGCTGACCGCGCGCGAGCGGCTCGAGGTATTGCTCGACGAAGCCAGCTTCGAGGAGCTCGACATGTACGTCGAGCACAATTGCACCGACTTCGGGATGGACAATCAGCGCATCTCCGGGGACGGCGTCGTCACCGGTTCGGGCACGATCAACGGCCGGCTGGTGTTCGTGTTCAGCCAGGACTTCACCGTGTTCGGCGGCTCGCTCTCCGAACGCCACGCGCAGAAGATCTGCAAGATCATGGACATGGCGATGAAGGTCGGCGCGCCGGTCATCGGCCTCAACGACAGCGGCGGCGCGCGCATCCAGGAAGGCGTCGCGAGCCTCGCCGGCTATGCGGAAGTCTTCCAGCGCAACGTGCTGGCGAGCGGCGTCGTCCCGCAGGTCAGCCTCATCATGGGGCCGTGCGCGGGCGGGGCGGTTTATTCGCCGGCGATGACCGACTTCATCTTCATGGTGAAGGACTCGTCCTACATGTTCGTCACCGGGCCGGAGGTGGTGAAGACCGTCACCAACGAGGTTGTGACGCAGGAGGAGCTCGGCGGCGCGGTCACCCACACGACGAGGACAGGCGTCGCCGACGTCGCGTTCGACAACGACATCGAGGCGCTCATCGCCGCGCGCGAGTTCGTCAGCTACCTGCCGAGCGACAACCGCTCGGGCGTGCCCGAGCGGCCGACCGACGACCCTTGGGACCGCGTCGAGGACAGCCTCGACACGCTGATCCCGGCGAGCGCCAACCAGCCCTACGACATGCACGAACTGGTGCAAAAGGTGCTCGACGAGGGCGAGTTCTTCGAGATCCAGCCGGCCCACGGCGGCAACATCATCTGCGGCTTCGGCCGCGTCGAGGGACGAACCGTCGGCGTCGTCGCCAACCAGCCGATGGTGCTGGCCGGCGTGCTCGACATCAACGCCAGCCGCAAGGCCGCGCGCTTCGTGCGCTTCTGCGACGCGTTCGGCATCCCGATCGTGACTTTCGTCGACGTCCCCGGCTTCCTCCCCGGCACGAGCCAAGAGCTGGGCGGCATCATCAAGCACGGCGCCAAGCTGCTGTTCGCCTACGCCGAGGCGACCGTGCCGAAGATCACCGTGATCACCCGTAAGGCCTATGGCGGCGCCTACGACGTCATGGCCAGCAAGCACTTGCGCGGCGACCTCAACTACGCCTGGCCCACTGCCGAAATCGCCGTTATGGGCGCCAAGGGCGCGGTCGAGATCATCTTCCGCGCGGAAAAGGACGATCCGGCCAAGATCGCCGAGCGAACCGGGGAATACGAGGACCGCTTCGCCAATCCGTTCGTGGCCGCGGCGCGGGGGTATATCGACGAGGTGATCTATCCGCACTCGACGCGGCGACGGATTGCGCTGGGATTACGCAAGCTCAGGAACAAGCGGCTCGAGAACCCATGGAAGAAGCATGATAATTTGCCGCTATGATCCCTGAATTGCATTGGGCCGCAACCAAGCCCATCGGTTTGAATGCGACGCCCCTTCGCTTCCGGCGCGGACATCGCGTGACCGGACAAAGGTTCTTGAAATCAAGGCCAGCAAGACGACGCGTTTTGCGCTAGTATGACAGGATGGCGTCGAAGATCCTGGGCGCGGTGCTGGCCCTGCTGTCGCTTGCCCTGGCGTGGCATGCGGCGAATGCGGTCACCACGGGAGTGATGCCGATGCGCGTCTCGGCGGCGCATCGGGCGAGCCGGCCGCAGTTGTTCTGGGCGGCGGTCGGCATCGAGGGCGCGCTGGCGCTGGGAGCCATGGCGGGGGCGATTGCGTTCGGGCTGATGTGAGCGACCACCCGATCTTCACCATTGGCTATGAGCAGGCGACCCAGGCCGCCGTCGTCGCGGCGCTGCGCGGGGCGGGGGTCGAGGTGCTGGCGGACGTGCGCTACCTGCCGCTGTCGCGCCGCCCGGGGTTCTCGAAGAGCTCGCTCATGGCTGCTGTCGAGGAGGCGGGGATCGAGTACCGTCACCTGCGCGATCTCGGCACCCCGGCCGAGGGCCGCGCGGCGGCGCGACGCGGCGATCATGCGACGCTCACGCGGGTCTATGCCGGGCAGCTCGAACTGCCCGAGGCGTTGAAGCAGATGGCCGAGCTGCGCGCGCTCGCCGAGGCGAAGCGCGTGTGCCTGCTGTGTTACGAGCGCGATGCGACGGTGTGCCACCGCTCATTGCTGTTCGATGCGCTGTTGGGCGACTTCGAGCGGATTGACCTTGAGCCCACGCTGGTCGCGTGACTCAGGCGCGCAGTTGCACCACGTTTGACGAAGGCTCGCCGGCCTCGAGCAGCGCCAGGAGAGTTTCTTCCTCAAGTGGCTGGTCGAACAGCACGCCGAGCTCTCCGCCCTTGCTCCAGCGTAGCGTTCCCTTGACCGGGCCGAACTCGCCGAGCCAGAGGACAAGCCTCTCGGAGCGAGTGACGCCGACCGCCTCGGTGCGCACCCGGCAGCCCTGAAGGCCGAGGTCGGTCACCAGCGCGGGTTTTCGCTCCCTGTCGCCGATGACGCACGCGCCCTCGATCACCACCGTTTGCCGCGGCGTGCTGCGCGAGCGCGCGGTCTTCTGCTGCTGCAGCTTCGGCCGCTTTGAGCTGGTCATGGAATCACAATGGCTTGCGCTGGTTAAGGCCGCTTGTGGTGTAAGGGTTACCCGAGGAGTAACCGTGCTTTCACGGGGCCCATGCGGCGGTCTCGGCAAGGCTGGCGGCCAGCGCTACGAGGTTTATATGCCTTCGCTATCCCATAAACGCGTGTCGGGCGCCGGCAGCCTGCGAGCGGCCGTTATAGCCCTGTTCCTGGCAGGAACCGCGTGCGCGTCGCACGCGAGGACAGTCTCCGCGCGCGATCCTTCCTCGCCGTTGCGGCTCGCGCAGGCGATCTCGTTACCGCAGATCAAGGGGCGCATCGATCACCTGGCGATCGACCTTGAAGGCAAGCGCCTGTTCGTCGGCGAGGTCGAGAACGGCAGCACGGACGTGATCGACCTGGCTACCGGCAAGAGCCTTGCCCGGGTGGGCGGCCTGCGCGACCCGCAGGGCGTCGCATGGATTGCCTCGACCGGCGAGTTCCTCGTCGCCTGCGGCGACGGGACGGTCCATTTCTATTCCGGGCGCGATTACCGGCAGACGGCCGCGATCGACCTCGGCAGCGATGCCGACGACGTGCGAACCGATGCGCGCAATGGCCACGTGGTCGTCGGCTATGGCAAGGGCGCCCTGGCGGTGATCGATCCGGCAACCCATCGCGTGATCTCGCGAGTAATTTTCAAGGGCCACCCCGAGGGATTTGCGCTCCATGGCGGCAAGGCATGGGTCAACGATCCCGACGAAGGCGCGGTCCTTGCTGTGGACCTCGATGCCGGCACGGCGCTCGCGAGCTGGCCGACGGGCGTGCACCGGCTCAACTTCCCGATGGCCGAGAATTCCGACGGCACGCGCATCGCGATCGCCTATCGGCTGCCGGCGGCGCTGGCGCGGATCGACACCACGACCGGCAAGTTGCTGTCGATGCAGGACACCTGCGGCGATTCCGACGATCTCTTCTTCGCCGGGACGCTCACGCTGGTCGTGTGCGGTGCCGGCCACGTCGACGTCGTGCGCGGGAGCGAGACGGAGGCGCGTGTCGAGACGCGGGGCGGCGCCCGGACGGGGCTTTACGTGCCCGAGCTCAATACCCTCTACATCGCCCTGCCAAGTCGCGGGGGCCAGCCGGCCGCGATCTGGGCCCTTCGCCTGCAGGAAAGCGCCGTCGAGCGCTAATTGCGCACGATCGCGCCGTTGTCGTCAGCCTGCGGGCCGGGCAGCGCGCTCAGCGTGTGGACGCCGCGGATCTTGCCGTCGATGAAGCGGAAGCTGTGCGAATCCGGCCCGCCTGTCGAGCTGCCGAAGCGGCAGAACACGTTGATCACGCCCATCTCCGGATCGATCAGGTAATCGCGGTTGACGATGTACAGCGTGCCCGCCGGGATGCCGACCTCGCAACTCGCATCGGGCTTGTTCTCGCGGTTGGTGTAGGCGCCGCCTTCGAGCCGGGCGCACGGCTGGCCCCAGGGGATGTCGGTGAACTTGTCGGCGAAGGCGTCAAGGTAGGCGTTGGCCCCGCGGATCATCTCGGAGGGCGCGGTGTGCTGGTACTTCATCAGCGGCTGCCAGTTCTCCGCCGTCGTGTACTTGAGATAGGCGTTGGCGTTGAACAGCCAGTCGCCCGGCCTGGTGACGATGCTGTCGACGCGGATCACCTTGTCGTGGCTCAGATAGAGCCGCGTGCCGACTACGTAGGGGTGGCCGCCTTGGGTGACCACCAGCTCGGTGAAGGTCTTGCAGCGCAGCGGATCGTGCAGGCTCATTGCGTGCGCGATCGGAAGGGCGGTGTTCCACAACCCGGCAGACTTCTCGATTGTGTTCATGTTCTCGAGGAAGTGCGCCTTGGGATCGAGCGGCAGGGCGTCGATCTTGCCTGACTTCTGCGCCGCGACGTAGGCATCGGTCGCGGCCTTGAGCTGGTCCATCGTGCACACCGGATGGTCCTGCAGCGGCGCATATGGGCTGGGGGGCGGCCCCGCTCGCTGCGCGAGCGCAGGTGAAGAGAGGCCGGCAAGCAGCGCCGCGGCGACAAGTGTCCTGATCATGTTCTATCCCCCTAGCGAACGTCCTGGATCTTCTCACTGCGGCACTGCTGCTGCGTGCTCCAGCCCGAGCAGATGCCGTAAGGTCCGCGAATGAAGATCGCCTCGACGCGGCGGATCTTGTTGTTCTCGATCTTGAACAGCTCGCCGAGCTGCCACGTCCAGTTGATCGAGCGGTGGTCGAAGAAGGCGAATGAGAACACGATGCCGCGCTCGCGGTCCACCGCGACGAAGCGGCGGTCACGGATGCTTGTGACGATGCCGAGCAGCGAGGTCTGCAGCTGCTCCTTGCACCCGGCGCGCGCCCCCGAGCCCTTGGGTCCGGCGGTGACGATGCCGTTCTCGTGCCGCAGGCAATCGTCGGTGAACGGGTAGTAGCCCTTGCCGGTGTTGCGCTGGATGGCGTCGAAGTAGGCGTTGGCTACGGCGATCAGGTCCGCCCGGCTCTCGCGCTGGTCCGGCGGGATGGGCTGCAGGAATACGGGGTCGGGCGAGCCCATCTTCTCGACGGCTTCGCCGGTCGCCGGGAACGGGTTGCTGCTCACCGTCGGCGTCGGGCTCGGACGGAGCGGCCGGTCGGGCCGGGCGACGATCTGCTCGACTTCGCTGATCTTGCCCTGGTCGTCGATCCTGAGGCGCAGGGCGATACCCACCGGCGCGGGCGGATTCGCCGGGCCTTCCGCCGTAGTCGGCGCCTGCTCCATCACCGTCCCGAGGAAGGTTACCTGCTGGGTCTCGGGGTCGGGAATGTAGAACTTGTAATTGCCGATCGCGACCGTGTCGTACCACAGCCCTTCGTTGCCGAGCGGCAGCTCGACGCCGTTCTCCGTGAAGCGGGCGTTCTTCGCGAACAGGGCCGGATCGACCTTCTTGTCGCGCATCGCCTCGAGGTACGAGTTGACGTAGCCTTCGAGGCACTGGCGCTTGCAGTTGTGCACCGGCAGCGGCACGTCGCCCGGAGGCTCGGAAGCCGAGGTGGCCATGCTGACGGTCGTAAGGGCGATGGCGGCGAGCGTGGCGCGGATCGAACGGCGCATGAAAATCCTCCCCTGCGGCGGGCTCTCCTCGGGTCTCGGGAGAATCCCATTTGATTCCGACAATACCGCAAAACTGCGCTGCGGCCAGCCGCGCGATTGTGGCAAATTGTCTTTCGCGATCAGGCCGCGGGCGCGGCGGGAGCCTTGCGCGAGACCAGCCAGCCTCCGATTGCACCGCCGACAATCTTGAGCGCGTGCGCCGTCAGGTAGGCAGGCGTGAAACCGTCCGTGACGCTGGTCCCTGCAACGAACAGGCTCGCGACGAAGCCGAGGACGAGGTAGGCCACAACGGCGATGATGCCGGCCAATGCGCCCTGCTGCAGGCCGGACCTTGGGACTGGCTTCGCGGACCAGTACCCGGTCGCGACGAACACCGCGAACGAGGCGGGCGGCACCACCAGGCTCAGCAGCGCGGTCGCATCGGCTTGCGGCATCGAGCTGTAGACCGGGATCGCGATCAGGATCAGCACCACTTCGCCGAGGACCGCGGCCGCCAGCGCGCGCCCCCAGCGCAGGCCTTGGGCGGTGGATTCCGGATTGCTTGCCATGTGCGTGTCCTCCCCCGAGCGACCCGGGGATCGATCTAGCAGGATCGGGCGGGCTGTCACCATCGAGGTGACGCCTTGTCGCCCCGCCGGCGTGACCCGGCTGGTGACTATGCGAGCGCAGCGCTCCGTTCGCGATAACTGCCGCGGGCCGTGATGAGCCGCAACAGGGGCAATCAGTCTAGAAGATTGCGCGCCAAAGATGCCACCTTCCGAACCGGCATCCTCACCGCCGCGTGCCACTTCCGCTGCATCAAGCGCCTCACGCCAGCTCGAGCTGCAGCCTCCGCCCCACCAGCTCCGCCGCGCGCTGCAGGGTTTCGATGGTGACGTTGCCGTTTGCGGGATCAAGGACGCGGTCCACCTGGGTTCGGCTGGTGTGCATCAGCCGGGCGAGCGCGGCTTTCGACAGACCGCGCTCCTTCATCGCCTCGCCGAGCTGCCGGGCGATCACTTCCTTGATCGCCTGCGCTCGGAACTCGGGCAGCACGCCTTCCTCGTCGAGGAAATCATCGAGCGAGGAGCCGCAATGGCGGTTTGATTTGCGGTCAGCCATTTTCAACCTCTTTCTTCCGCTGCCGCGCCAGCTGCAAATCGCCGGCCGGTGTCTTCTGCGCCTTCTTGATGCACCCTTGTAGCGCGTAGATCGGCCCGTCGTGAAAGCAGAACAGCACGCGCGCGACGGTCCCATTGGAGAGGCTGGTCCTGACCTCGAACAAGCCCTTTCCCATCGGCCGAACCAGCGGCATGCCGACCAGCCAGCGATACTGGATGTGCTGCAAGTCCTGCTCGATCTCGCGCCGCTACCCGGCCTCCAGCCCCGTCAGTTATTCGGGCACCCGGCTCCGCTCCGCGCGCCGAGCGATAGAAGACCATCTCGATCTTGCGCGGATTTATCTGCACCTTATATAGTGCATATCGGCGAGAAGCAAGACGCCCGCTACGTTGCCGGTCGCCCCTTCACCAAATCCGCCACCACGCCCGGGTCCGCCAACGTGCTCGTGTCGCCGAGGTTTGCGGTGTCGTTCTCGGCGATCTTGCGCAAAATTCGCCGCATGATCTTTCCTGAGCGGGTCTTGGGCAGGGCGGGGGCGAACTGGATGACGTCGGGGGTGGCGATCGGGCCGATTTCCGTCCGGACCCACTGGCTCAGCTCACGGCGCAACTCGTCGCTGTCCTCGGTGCCGGCGGTGGTGGTGACGTAGGCGTAAATGCCCTGGCCCTTGATGTCGTGCGGCATGCCGACAACCGCGGCCTCGGCGACCTTCTCGTGCAGCACCAGCGCGCTTTCGATCTCGGCGGTGCCCATGCGGTGGCCCGAGACGTTAAGCACGTCGTCGATGCGGCCGGTGATCCAGTAGTAGCCGTCCTCGTCACGCCGGCAGCCGTCGCCGGTGAAGTACTTGCCGGGGTACTGGCTGAAGTAGGTCTGGAAGAAGCGTTCGTGGTCGCCGTGGACGGTACGCATCTGGCCCGGCCAGCTGTCGGTGATGCATAGCGCGCCGGAGCACGCGCCTTCGAGCAGCTGGCCGCTTTCGGGATCGACGATGGCGGGCTGGACGCCGAAGAACGGCTTGGTCGCGCTGCCGGGCTTGAGGTCGGTGGCGCCGGGCAGCGGGGTGATCATGTGCCCCCCGGTCTCGGTCTGCCACCAGGTATCGACGATCGGGCAGCGGCCGTCGCCGACCACGCGCCAGTACCATTCCCACGCCTCGGGATTGATCGGCTCGCCAACCGTCCCGAGCAGGCGGAGCGACTGGCGGCTCGTCCTTTTGACCCAGGAATCGCCCTCGCGCATCAGTGCCCGCAGGGCGGTGGGCGCGGCATAGAAGATTTCGACCTGGTGCTTGTCGACGACCTGCCAGAAGCGGCTGAAGTCGGGATGGTTGGGTACGCCCTCGAACATCACCGTGACCGCGCCGTTCGCCAGCGGGCCATAGACGACATAGCTGTGCCCGGTGACCCAGCCGATGTCCGCCGCGCACCAGAATACCTGCGGCGCGCGGTAATCGAACACGTATTCGTGCGTCATCGCCACCCACACGAGATAGCCGCCGGTGGTGTGCAGCACGCCCTTGGGCTTGCCGGTCGAGCCCGAGGTATAGAGGATGAACAGCGGGTCCTCGGCGCCCATCTCCTCGGGCGGGCAATCGGTACTCTGGCTCGCGACGGCTTCGTGCCAGTCGAGATCGCGGCCCTCGACCCGGTTCACCTCGGCGCCGGTGCGCTGCAGCACGATCACCCGGCGCACCTTGCCATGGCGCGCGCAGGCGGCGTCGACGTTGGCCTTGAGCGGAATCGTCTTGCCGCCGCGCAGGCCCTCGTCGGCGGTGATGACGACGTCACTGTCGCAATCCTCGATCCGGCTGCCGAGGGCTTCGGGGCTGAACCCGGCGAAGACGACCGAATGGATCGCCCCGATCCGCGCGCAGGCGAGCATGGCCACGGCGGCCTCGGGGACCATCGGCAGGTAGATCGTCACCCGGTCGCCGCGGCGCACACCCTCGGCCTTGAGCAGGTTGGCGAACTTGCAGGTGGCCTCGTGTAGCTCGCGGTAGGTGAGCGTGCGGCCGGGCACGTTCGGGTCGTCGGGCTCCCAGATGATTGCTGTCTGGTCGCCGCGCGCCGCCAAGTGCCGGTCGAGGCAATTGGCCGAGAGGTTGAGCGTGCCGTCGGCGAACCACTTGATGCCGAACGTCGCCTCGTCGAAGCTCGTCTCCTTCACTTGGCCGAATGGCTTGATCCAGTCGATCCGCTGGGCCTCGCCGCGCCAGAAGCCATCCGGGTCCTCGACCGAGAAGCGGTACTTCTGGGCATAGCCTTCCGCGTCGATCAGCGCGTTTTGCGCCCATTCGCGCGGTACCAGATGGATCACTTCCTCGCTCATCGGCTCCCTCGTCTTTCCTTGCCTCGTCATTGCGAGGGACAAAAGGTCCCGCGGCAATCCGGGGTGTTTGCGGCCAACCGCCCTCGATTGCTTCGTCGCTTCGCTGTTCGCAATGACGAAGCTGATTTCGATGATCGCTACTGGCTAAGGGCGCTCGCCCGCTCTGCCAAGCGGGAACCTTGACGCGAGGCTCTGGCGCGGGACGGATTTCTCGCTATAGGGCCGCTCGAGATTGTAAGTATCGATTACAAATTCGCTTCAGGAGAGACGCCCATGGCCATGCCGTCGCAACCCGATCCGCGTCCCGAGGAAGAGACCGTCCGCTACGAAATCGAGGACGGCGTCGCCTGGGTCTATTTCAACCGGCCCGACAAGCGCAATTGCATGAGCCCCAAGCTCAACCGGCAGATGCTGCGCGTACTGACGGAGCTGGAATTCCGCGACGACGTGCAGGTGCTGGTGCTGGCGGGCGAAGGCAGTTCGTGGTCGGCCGGCATGGACCTGCTCGAATACTTCCGGCTCGCCGAACAGGAAGGGCTGCCCGCGGTTCGCAGGAACCAGCGCGAGGCTTACGCCTGGTGGGAACGCCTGCGCTGGTACGAGAAGGCGACCATCGGCATGATCAACGGCTGGTGCTTCGGCGGCGCTTACGGGCCGCTGTTCGCTTGTGACATCGCCGTCGCCAGCGACGATGCGCAGTTCGGTCTGTCCGAGATCAACTGGGCGATCCTGCCGGGCGGCGGAGCCAGCAAGGTCGCGGCCGAGCTGATGCCTTACCGCAAGGCGATGTACCACGCGATGATGGGCGAGAATCTCACCGGCAAGCAGGCCGCGGAGCAGGGCCTCGTCACCGAAAGCGTGCCCGCCGGCGAGCTGCGCGCGCGCGTCCAGGCGATCGCCGACGTGCTCAAGAAGAAGGACACCCAGGCCCTGCGCTCGACCAAGTGGGCGGTGCGCCGGGTGATGGAAATGACCTATGACAACGCCGAGGACTACCTGATCCGCGCGCAGGAAGCGCTCAACCAGTTCGGCGGGCTCGAAGCGCGACGCGAGGCGACCAAGCAGTTCCTTGACGAAAAGACCTTCAAGCCGGGTCTGGGCGTGTTCGACAAAAGCAAGGTCAAGCACGACTGATCGCTGCTCGTCATTCGCGAGGGCCGGTGCCCGTCGGCTCTGCGCCACAAGACGCCGCCGGCTCCTGCTTTAGCGGGGATGACGAATTGAGGATTGGTGGCTAGGGCGCGCGCCCAATGGAGAAGGATTGAATGACCACCCGCCGCTTCACCAACGCCCAGATCGACCGCCTGTTGCGGCCCAAGTCCGTGGCCGTGATCGGCGCTTCGGACCGTGTCGGCGCGCTCGGCGCGACGCTGCTGAGCAACCTCGTGAAGTACGAGTTTCATGGGCAAATCTACCCGGTTAACCCGAAGCGCGACGAGCTGCTCGGACTCAAGGTCCATCATTCGGTCGAGGAACTGCCCGAAGGCATCGACTGCGCGGTGCTGGCGATCCCGCGCGATTTCGTGCTCGGCACGGTCAAGAGCCTCGCCGAGAAGGGCTGCGGCGCCGTTGTGATCTACTCGGCCGGTTTCTCCGAAGCCGGGGAGCAGGGGATGAAGGACCAGCAGGAACTCGCCCGCATCGCCAACGCCCACTCCATGATCATCGAGGGGCCGAACTGCCTCGGCTGCACCAATTACATCGAGCGCGTGCCGCTGACCTTCGTGCAGACCAACATGCGTACGCCGTCCAAGGGCACTCGCGCCGTCGGCATCGCCAGCCAGTCGGGGGCGCTCGCCGCGGTGCTGGCGACGACGCTGTTCGCCCGCGACCTCTACGTTTCGACCTCGGTTTCGACCGGCAACGAGGCGGTCAGCGGGGTCGAAGACTACGTCGAATGGCTGGTCGACGATCCCGATACGCACGTGATCGCGCTGTACGTCGAAAGCCTGCGCCGCCCGCAGGCCTTCCTCGCCGCCGCCCGTCGCGCGCGTGAGGCGGGAAAACCGATCGTCATGCTCCACCCCGGCAAGAGCAACAAGGCGCAGGAATCGGCCGCCACCCACACCGGCGCGATGGCCGGCGACTACGCGCTGATGAAGGCCAAGGTCGCCCGCGAAGGGGTGATCTTCGCGGAGACGCTCGAGGAACTGGGCGACATCGCCACCATGGCGGTGACGTGCAAGGCGCTGCCCGGCGCGAACATGGCTGTGCTCGGCGAGAGCGGCGCGCTGCGTGGCCTCGCGTTCGACATCGCCGAGGACATCGGCCTCGACCTCGTCGATCTCAACGACGCCAACAGCCCGGCGCTGCGGGCGATCCTGCCAGACTACGTGCCGGTCTCGAACCCGACCGACATCACCGCGCTCGGCCTGTCGGAGCCCGAGGTCTACACCAAGGTGCTGACCGCGTTGCTCGACGACGACCGGATCGGCTCGGTCGTCGCCTCGATCATCCAGTCGGACCCGATCACCTGCGGGATCAAGATGCCGCACATCATCAAGGTGCTGGAGGACGGCACTTTCCCCAAGCCGCTGGTGTTCGCCGGTGTCGACGAGGGCGCACGCGTGCCGCAGGAATGGATCGACGGCCTGCGCAAGGTCGGCATCCCGTGGTTTCCGTCGACCGAGCGGGCCTATCGCGCCATCGCCCGCCTGGCCGATCTCGCCAAGCGCGACCTCGCCGACCGCTCGCAGCCGCCGCTTGCCGTCGCCGGGCTGGATGGGGTTGCAGGCGTCGTGCCGGAGTACAAGTCGAAGGCGCTGCTGGCGCCGCTCGGCATTCCGTTTCCGCAAAGCAGGTTCGCCGCGACGGCGCAGGAAGCTGTCGATGCCGCCGACGCGCTCGGCTATCCGGTCGTCCTGAAGGCTCAGGCCGCCGCGCTTGGTCACAAGAGCGACGCGGGCGGAGTGATCCTCAATCTCAAATCGGCTGACGAAGTCACGACAGCGTTCGACAAGATGTATCTCAACGTTGCCGCCTATGACGCCGCGATCCAGCTCGACGGGGTGCTCGTCGAGGCCATGGGCACGATCGGCATCGAGATGATCGTCGGCGCCAAGAACGATCCGCAATGGGGTCCGGTCGTGCTTGCCGGCTTCGGCGGTGTCACCGCCGAGATCCTCAAGGACGTCAGGCTGTTCACCCCGGACATGGGCGCGGAGCAGGTCACGGCCGGTCTTCTCGCGCTCAAGCAGGCCCCGCTGCTCAAGGGCTGGCGCGGCGCGCCCGCGCGGGATGTCGGCGCGCTGGCTGATCTCATCGTGCAGATGGGCCGCATCATGACCGGCAATGCGCGCATCCGCGAGATCGACCTCAATCCGGTCATCGTCCATCCCGCGGGTGGAGGCGTGGTCGCGCTCGACGCGCTGATGCTCGTCGAAGACTAGGGCTTTGACGGATCGCCGTAGGGATTGCCGGAAGGCCGCTCCTCGTAGGTGACCCGGATCCGCACCCAGTCGCCGACCTGGAGCACGCCGTTGACCCGCGGCGGGCGGATTCTGAATTGCCAGGCCGCGGCGAGGACCGCGCGGATGAGGTGGGAGTTTTCGGGATATTCGTCGAGACCGACGCAGTCGTCCACGCGGTAGTCGGGAATGGTCCTGCAGGTGACCAGCGCCCAGCCCGGCTCGGCGGTCGAAAGGTATCCGGCCATCTGCTCATGGGTCGGCTCGTAGGGATACCACGCGGCGGCGTACATCGGTTGCCCGTTGGGCGCGGTGCCGACCCGTTCGGAATCGCCGAACCTCGGCGTGTCCACGGGACCGATCATCGGCTTGGCGAGTGCGGGCGGGGCGGGCGCCTTGGCGATCTTCGCGAGATCGAACGATTGCACCTGCGGTGAGAGCGGAATGACCGCCGCGGGCTGTGGCACCGTGGCGATGTCCGTCGGCGACTTGGGGCGGGCTGTCGTCAGCTGCGGATTCGCCGCCTGGCGAGCCACGGCATGCTCCTTCGGCGTTTTCGGCTGCTTGGCCGCCGGATGGTTCCTGACGTCGAAGGAAGTCAGGGCCACCGGCACGATCTTCCTGGGCAGCTCGACGACGCCGAGCGAAACAAGAGCCCAGAACAGGAGGGCCTCGATCGCGATGGCGACGATCCCACCGATCGCGCGCCGGCCGTTCCGGTCCGTCAGCCGCTCACCGGCACGCGCCAGCAGCGACGACGCGGCTCGCCCGGTCTCAATTGCGACGTTTGACATGGAACGGGCGGCTCCCGGGGAGTGGCGGAGTCGAAGGGAATCTGGAGCGTGGCGGATGAACGGCGGCTGTCACGAATTGAGCGGAAACAACTTTCTGGTGGACAATGGTCGGGGAGACTGGATTCGAACCAGCGGCCCTCTGCTCCCAAAGCAGATGCGCTACCAGGCTGCGCTACTCCCCGACCCTGTCCTGCGCCACGGAGCGGTGGGCCCGGCAGGATTCGAACCTGCGACCTAGCCGTTATGAGCGGCCAGCTCTAACCGCTGAGCTACAGGCCCGTCCCGCTTTGCGCGAGCGGCGAGGTAGTCTTCGCACGCGCCGATGGCAAGCACGCTAGCGTTCGACAGAATCGATGATTTCGGCGACGCTCGTCGGCCTTATGCCGCGCATCTCGCAGTAGCCGATGACCCGCCGCCACCAATCGTAGAGCGCATCGAGGTCGTGCTCGTCGCGGACGTAAGGCGTGCTTCCCGGGCGCAACGATGGGCTGTGGAAGGAGAACACCAGCACGGGCAGCCCGTCGTCCAGCGCGATATCGATTCCGCGAATGGCTTCCTCGACCGTCACGCCTTCCGGGGTCAGCGGGATGCGCTCGAGCAATCCCAGGTAGGCGAGAAGGCCGCGCAGCCGCGGCGTTCGCCCGAGCGCCGGATAGAGCGAGCCGCCCTGGCGCCTGAGCATGCCCCAGTACACTGTCGTCAGCGGCAGCTCGAGCAGGTCGCGGTCGTCATCGAGCCAGTACGGTTCGAGCGGATGGCGGTGATAGTCGGGCCCGCTGCCGGCCGAATAGTCGAAGTTGGCGCGTACCGAAGTGTCGATGGCTATGCCGCCTTCGGTCAGCATCCTGGCCGTGTTCGGCCCCACGCCATAACGCCCGGCGCGGTAGATCAGCGGAACGGTATCGAATTTCTCCTCGATCATCGCGCGCAGGTTGCGGAACTTGGCGGCTTCGAGCTCGGCCGGGAGGTTGCCCGCGAACGAGTTGTGCTGGGTCACCTCCTCGTCGAACGGCGGATTGACCCAGGGATGGAGCTGGACACCGACTTCGGCCCGCCCGGCAGCGATCGCCGGGCCGAGGATGTCGGCGGCGAGCGGCGAAGTTGCGACCGGCCAGTCGACGAGATAGACCGGCACGAAGCCGAGCCCCTCGCAGAACTCCTGGAACTTCGCGAGGCGGGTCAGGTGGTCGAGCCCATGACCCTCCCGCGCCAGCGGCTTGGTCCAGTCGAATTCCTCTTCGGTGTCGACCGTCACCAGGAAACGGCAACCGAAGTCGGGAGCGAAGCGCGCATCGCGGCCCCTTGGCGGAGGATCTGAAATTGCCGTCAACGCCGCCCCCTTCAGCGAATGTCAGGCGGCCGCCGGCCTGCCGCCACCCCCTTGTTGGCTATGGTCGGGCGCCGCGCCGGTCAAGTGAGGCAGCGAGAGAACGAGCGATTGTCCCCGCAGCAGCAGGTAGCCGCCGGCCGCTTCCGCCTCTGCCCTCGCCAGCCGGAGCGTGAAACCGGTGCCGAACATGCCGGCGGTGACGGCCGGCGTTTCGCCGCGCGACGGGGTGGCGAACAGGTCTTCTTCCGCCCGCAGGCTCGCGGGAAGTTCGGCCTCGAGCTCGATGCCGTTGCGCTTGCCGCGCAGCGACAACTCGACCACTTCGCCCGGCGCGAGCGAGCCCGCGAGCGAAGCCAGCAGGCGCCAGGCGAGCAACGCGCTGTCATCCTCTCCAAGCGTGACCGCGAAGGCTTCGCCCGAAGTCTCCAGCTGCAGGTGCGCGCCGCGCGGCCGGGTCACCCCTTCCAGCCGGCGCAAGGTGCGCTCGATGATCCGGCGGAAATTGCTGCCCTCGGCCGACAGCTGCAGGGCCCCCCCGGCCAGCCGCGTCAAACGATCGATCTCGTCGAACCCGGCGAGCAGGCGCGCGGCGTCGACCCCGACCGCGCCGGCCAGCGCGCGATAGGCGTTCGGCGCGGGCCCGAACAACTGGTTCTGGATGATTTCGGCAAATCCCTGGATGGCGCCAACCGGGGTTCGCAGCTCATGCAGCACCTGGCGCATCCGGTCCGTCGGCGTATCCGGCGCCCCTTCGGCAGCTTCCAACGCAGCCGGACGCCGCATCCGTCCGGCGTAGCCGCGGAACACGCCCGTTTCGTTCTCGAAACGGGGGACGGCATCCATCCGCCAGGTTCCCGCCAGCGGCTCGGCGCCGGGCAGCTGCGCGGTCCCGTCCCGGATGATCCCGCGGCGGCGGAAGGCGACCACGCTGTCGGCGTCGCAGTAGGCCTGGCCGCCGCGGCCGGCGAGGCGGAGCCCGACGATCAGCGGCGCGATCGTGCGATCCGCCCAGTCGACGCGCCCGGTCGCATCGGTCGTGAAGTCGAACGATTCGAGCTGTTCTGTGTCCGCGAGAAGCTCGCCGATGTCGAGCGGCAGGCGCGGGGCAACGGCCGCCGCGCCCTGACGCGCCTTCTGGAAAGCTTCGATCCGCCGGACGAGCGCGCCGATGCCGCTCTCGGGCTCGGGGGGCGGTCCTGGCGTTGGCGCCTCCGGCTCCGTTGCCGTCACCGGCTGCTCGGGTTGCGGCAGCACGAGGTCGTGGACGCCGAGGCGCGCGAGCAGGCGGCTGGCGGACGCGGGCATGTCGCGGCGATGGCGCAGAAACCCTCTCGCCGTCACCGGCAGCTCGGGGATCAGCTCAAGCCATTCGTCCTCGCCCAGCCGTGCGGCAGCCATCGCCGCGGCGGCCGCCTGCGGCTCGCCTTCTGCGAGGTGAGCGACGAGGCGCCTGTTGCGCAGCCTCAGGCCTGGCTCGCGCAGGATCCGCGATTGCTCGCTGCCCGGCAGGGAGTCCATGATCTCGCCCAGCCGATCGTAGGCAGCCGTCACCAGTGGGCCGTGCGCTTCGGGCGGGATGCTGCCGAGCAGGTCCAGCAATTGCCGGAACTGCGTGCGCGCAGCCCGCTCGCCCGCGGCGCCGGAGCGCAAGACGGTGGCAAGGCGGTCGTCGAACTGCAATCGGTTCTCCGGCAATGAGTCGCGCACACAAGGCGCACGCGTGCGTAGCTTGCCGTCTAGCGGGTTCGGGGAATGCTGGACTCGAAAGGTGCTCGCCGTCGCAAACCGGGACAATTGCGGGCGCAGATAATAATGTTACCTTGAGCGCGTTGCTTTTGTCGCTTAGTTACAGCAAAACCTCGGGGAGAGGGACTTGGAACACATGGCATCGTTGGATTCTATCGATCGGCGTTTGCTGGCGGAGCTGCAGGCCGAGGGGCGCATAACCAACGTTGAATTGGCCCAACGTGTCGG
>DATJHD010000101.1:0-2751 GCA_035494275.1 Croceibacterium sp. | reverse complement strand
TGCGACGGCGATGATCATCGGCCCGGCTGCGATGAGCGGCGACGGCTTTGCCGCGAGACCGCTCATCCCGGTGAGGATCACACCGGCGTCGGCGAACGTCTTTGCGCGGAAGAACACCCAGGTGATGTTGACCAGGAGGAAGGTCAGCAAGGCGAGCGCAATGAGCGAGGCACGGCCGGGCGTGAAGCCCTTGAAGCGTGCCTTGAGCCAGCGTTCCGCCGAGAGATAGAGGCCATGCAGCCCGCCCCAAACGACGAACGTCCAGTTCGCCCCGTGCCATAGCCCGCCGAGCAGCATCGTGCCCATCAGCGCCGCATAGGTGCGCGCCTGGCCGTGCCGGTTGCCGCCGAGCGGGATGTAGAGATAATCGCGAAGCCAGCTCGACAAAGTAATGTGCCACCGGCGCCAGAAATCGGAGAAGCCCACGGCGCCGTACGGGAAGCGGAAATTGTCCGGCATGGCGAAGCCCAGGCACAGGGCGACTCCGATCGCCGAGGTCGAGTAGCCCGCGAAATCGCAGAAGATTTGTCCCGCGAACGCCAGCGTCGCAACCCAGCTGTCGAGCATTCCCGGGACCTTGTCGTGCTGGTCGTAGACAGCCTCCACGACCGGCGCGAGGAAGCCGTCGGCAACGACCACCTTCTGGAACAGCCCCAGCGTCAGGAGTGCCAGGCCGAAGAACATTTGATTGGCGTTCGCGCGGCGTGGCTCCTCGAACTGCGGAACGAGCTCGGTCGGGCGCATGATCGGGCCCGCGACGAGGTGCGGGAAGAACGTCACGAACAAAGCGTAATTGAGGAAGCTGCCCGCGGGCGCCGAGCGCCTGAGATACACGTCGAGCGTGTAGGACAGGGTCGCGAACGTGTAGAAGCTGATCCCGACCGGCAGGACGATATCCCAACCGGGCGGATGGTAGATGATGCCGATCGAGGCGGCGACCGCCACGAAATTCTGCATCAGGAACCCGCCATATTTGAAATAGCCGAGCATCCCGAGATTCACGCAAACGCTGGTCAGCATCCACAACTTCCGCGTGCGCTCGCGCCTGGCGCGCACCATCCACTGCGCCGCCCACCAGTCGACCACGGTCGAGACCCACAGCAGGATGACGAAGGGCGGGTTCCACGCGGCGTAGAACAGATACGACGCGATCATCAGGTTGATCTTCTTCTGATGCCAACTGAAGAATGGCGCGTAGTGAAGCGCCAGGACGATGGCGAAGAAGACCAGGAAGGTCAGCGAATTGAAGATCATCGGACGCTGCTTCCGCGCCCGTTTGCCCCACTTGCCATGTACAGCGCCCCCTAAGCTGTACGCGCCGGACTTCCCGCGAGACTCGGCGGATCCGGCGGGCGCAAAGTCGCACGCGCGTTAACCGCTTGCAAGTTAATCGGTTAGCGGCCGCCGCTTGCCTGCCGCGCTCACTGCCGCGATGATGAGCGAATGCGAATTCCGCTTCTTCTTGCGAGCCTGCTGCTCATGACCGCATCCAACGCCACGGCCCAACACCGTCCCCGCGCCCGCGAGGCGGGCATTACCTTCGGTGTTCTTCCGACCGGGCAACTCAACGGGATCACCGATGTCGCCGGCGTGAAGGTCGGCCAGGTGACGCTGATCGAGGGCGCGAACGTGCGCACCGGAGTCACGGCGATCCTCCCGCACGGCGGCAACCTCTACCAGGACAAGGTCCCGGCCGGTTTCTCGGTCGGCAACGCCTACGGCAAGTTCATGGGCTCGACCCAGATCAAGGAGCTGGGCGAAATCGAGACGCCGATCCTGCTCACGAACACCCTGAACGTGCCAGAGGCCGCGGCGGGAATCATCGAGTGGACGCTCGGGCAGCCCGGGAATGAGGAAGTGCGCTCGGTCAATGCCGTGGTCGGCGAGACAAACGACGGCACGCTCAACGATATCCGCGGCCGCCACGTCACCCCCGCCCATGCGATCGCGGCGATTGAGGCGGCGCGCGATGGCCCGGTGCAGGAAGGCGCGGTCGGCGCGGGAACCGGCACTATCGCCTTCAGCTGGAAAGGCGGGATCGGTACGAGCTCGCGCAAGCTTCCCGCGAACCTCGGCGGCTGGACGGTCGGCGTCCTGGTGCAGACCAATTACGGCGGCGTCCTTCAGGTCGCGGGCGTGCCCGTCGGCCAGGCGCTCGGTCAATATTATCTGAAGGACGAGCTGTCGAAAGCGAGCGGCGACGGCTCCTGCATCGTCGTCATCGCGACCGACGCCCCGCTTTCCGACCGCAACCTCGAGCGACTTGCGCACCGTGGGCTGCTGGGCATTGCCGGCACCGGCTCGCCGATGACGAATGGGTCGGGCGAATATGCCGTCGCCTTCTCGACTAACCTCGACGTCCGCCGAACGCCCGAACGCCGCGCGCACCCGAGCGCGATCGTCGATCTTCCCAACGACCAGATGTCGCCGCTGTTCGAAGCGGCGGTCGAGGCCGCGGAGGAAGCGGCGATCAACTCGCTCTTCGCCGCTATGCCGATGGACGGCAACGGCCGGCACATTGACGCGCTGCCGGTCACTCAGGTTGTAAAGCTCTACAAGCGCGCTCGGCGCTAGTACTCTCCGAAGCGCCCGCGCACGGATTTCAGCAGCTTGGCGCTGTCGTACGCGACGCCGTCCTTGAACACGATGATGACGTTCTCGATGTCGTTGATGTTCGCAGCCGGATTGCCTTTGACGATGAACAGGTCGGCGTCCTTGCCGGGCGCGATCGAGCCGATGCGGTCGGCGAGC
>DATJHD010000100.1:0-7049 GCA_035494275.1 Croceibacterium sp. | reverse complement strand
CCGATCGTCACGTCGCCGATGATCCGCGCGCCGGGCGCGACGAAGGCGGTTTCGTCGATCTGCGGCTCCTTGCCCTCGAACGGCAGGATCGTCGCCCACGGGAAGCGCTCGGCCGCGGTCATCGCGGCTCGTCCAGCCAATAGGTCACGTGAGGCTTGAGCGGCGAACCGTCCGCAATATGCGGATGGTCGAAATCCATGCCCGGATCATGACGCATGCCCAGCCGCTCCATCAGGCCGCGGCTGCGCGTGTTGCCGACCGAGGTGATCGCGCAGATCGGCCGCCCCGGCCGATTTGTCGCGAACCACGCGACCGACGCTTCGGCGGCTTCCCGCGCGTAGGAGCGGCCCCAGCAATCAGAGGCCAGCCTCCAGCCGATTTCGAAGTCATCGGCGATCGGCGGGACCGTTCCCCTGGCGACGCCGCAAAAGCCGATCATGCGGCCGTCGCGCTTGCGTTCGAGCGCCCAGAACGTGTGTCCGTCGCGGGCCGTGCGGGCCATCAGCCTGCCGAGCCCGGCACGGGCGGTTTCGCGGTCCTGCACGGGCCCGATGGTCGCCATCACGATGGGATCGGAGCAGATCGCGTGCAGCGCGTCGAGATCGTCCTCGCGCCAGTCGCGCAGGATCAGCCGCTCGGTCTCAAGGCGAAACTCAGGCATCTTTGGCAGCCTTCGCGCGGGCGGCGAGCCACGCTTCGCGGGTGATGCCCCAGACCATCGTCGGATTGTCCTCGGGCGGGTAGTCGGGGTCGTCGTAATCGAGCTCAGCGAGCCGAACCATGCCCAGCCGCTCCATCACGCGCCACGAGCCGCGGTTGCGTTCGGAGGTCTGTGCGAAGACCGCCGCGAGGGCGAACCGCTCGAAGGCCATGGCCAGCACGACCCCGGCGGCCTCGGTCGCGTAGCCGCGACCCCAGTAATCGGAGCGCAAGGTCCAGCCGACCTGCTGCTGCCCGTCGAGCGCGGCGGGCCTGGCGGCGGTCTCGATCGGCGCCAGGCCGCACTTGCCGACGAGCGTGCCGTCGGACTTGAGCGCGACGAGAAGGAACGGCGGCTCGCCCCTCGCGTCGGCCGCGGCCATCCGGGCGAAGCTTTCGGCGACCTTCTCGACCGCTTGCACCCCGCCGACTTTCTCCATCACTTGCGGCGTGTTCATGTGCTCGAGCCAGACGGCAAGGTCACCCGGGCGCTCGCGCCGCAGGATCAGCCGCTCGGTCTCGGCGACAATGTCACCCTGACTGTCAGCCATCGAGCAGGCGGGCGGCGAGCGGCGCGTGGTAGGTGAGCACGCCCGAGCAACCGGCGCGCTTGAACGCCACCAGCGTCTCCAGCACCAGAGCCTCGCGCTCGCCGGCCCCCGCCGCCGCGGCGGCTTCGATCATCGCGTACTCGCCGCTCACCTGGTAGGCGAACACCGGCACGCCGAAACGCTCCTTTACCCGCCGCACGATGTCGAGGTACGGCAGGCCGGGCTTGACCATCACGCTGTCGGCCCCTTCGGCGAGGTCCATCGCAACCTCGCGCAGCGCTTCGTCGCCGTTGGCCGGGTCCATCTGGTAGCTCTTCTTGTCGCCCTTGAGCAGGCCCCCCGAACCCACCGCGTCGCGGAACGGTCCGTAAAACGCGCTCGCGTACTTCGCGGCGTAGCTCATGATCTGCACGTTGACGTGGCCGGCCATCTCGAGCGCCATGCGGATCGCTCTCACGCGGCCGTCCATCATGTCCGACGGAGCGATGATGTCGGCGCCCGCCTGGGCCTGGTTCATCGCCTGGTCGACGAGCACGGCGACGGTCTCGTCATTCACCACATAGCCGCCCGCATCGAGCAGCCCGTCCTGGCCATGGCTGGTGTAAGGGTCGAGCGCGACGTCGGTGAGGACGCCGATATCGTTGCCGCAGGCGTCGCGGATCGCCTTCACCGCGCGGCACATGAGGTTGTCGGCGTTCAACGCTTCCTTCCCGTCATCGGACCTGAGATGGGCGGGCGTGTTCGGGAACAGGGCGATGCAGGGTATGCCGAGCCCGACCGCTTCCTTCGCCCGCGCGGCTATACCCTCGAGCGACCAGCGCGAGACGCCTGGCAGCGACGCGACGGGCTCCTCCACGCCGCGGCCTTCGGTGACGAACAGCGGCCAGACGAGGTCGGCCGGCGTGAGCACGTTTTCACGATGCAGCGCCCGGCTCCAGGCGGTGGCGCGGGTGCGGCGCAGGCGGGTGGCGGGATAGCTGCCGATCATGCGAGCGCTCCTGCCGCAAATCCCGCGCCGCTGCAATTGGCGCGGGCGTCCCGCCGCGAACGCGCCCTAGATCGCCTGCTTGCGGTCGGCGCGGTCGATTTCGCGCACCGGCGCCTCGGAAAGCGACGGATCGGGGGCGAGCGGCGCGAGCGCCGCGCCGGGTTCGACCTGCTTCAGGTTGGCCAGCATGTTGCGGAACGCGGCCAGCTCGCTGCCGGAGAGCTGCGCCCGGCGAACGTAGGCAACGCTGTCGGGGTTGACCGCCTCGCCGTTGCGGTAGACCTCGAAATGAAGATGCGGGCCGGTGGCCAGCCCGCTCGAACCGACGTAGCCGATCACCTCGCCGCGGCGCACGTACTCTCCGCGGCTGACGGCGAAACGGCTCATGTGCGCGTAGCCGGTTCCGAGCCCGCCGCCGTTGTCGAGCTTGACGAAGTTGCCGTGCCCGCCGTGGCGGCCGACGAACACGACGCGCCCGTCCGCGGCTGCGTAGATCGGCGAGCCGTAAGGTGCATGAAAGTCGATCCCGCGGTGCATGCGCGTGTAGCCAAGAACGGGGTGGCGGCGCATGCCGTAGCCCGAGGTTTCCCAGCCCGGCACCGGGCGCATCAGGCCCTGGCGCATCTCGCCCATGCCCGAAGCTTCGAAAAAATGCCCTTCGGGCCCCCAGCGCAGCAGCTGCTTGCGCGGCTTTCCATTGTGCGTGAGGCCCGCGTAGAGAAGCTGCCCCGCCTGGACCTCGCCGGTGGCGGCGCGCTTGTAGCTGACAATCATGTCGAACTGGTCGTCGGCGGAAATGTCGTCGAGGTCCATCTGCTCGTCGAGCGCACGCAAGTATTGCTGCACGGCGCCCGCCGGCGCGCCCGCCGCCCGGGCCGAGAGGTAGATGCTCGAGCCGACGGTCCCCCGGATGCGCAGCGGCGTCGTGTCCACATGGATCGGGTGAGGCTCGACCGTCAGGCGGCCGGCAACCCTGACAACGGCAAGCTGAAGATCGAAACGCGCGCGGAAGCTGAGGCTGTCGAGCGGGCGCGGCTGGTCCGGCGAGATGCGCCGGCCGAGCGTTATGTCCACCTGCGTGCCGGGCTCGATCCCGCTCAGCGGCGTGGCTCCGGCGATCATCTGCGACACGTGTTCCGCCTCGGCTTCGGCGACACCGGAGCGCTCGAGCATGCGCGCGAAGCTGTCTCCGCTCGAGAGAGTGGCGACGAGATCGACCCGCGGGCGCTCGGGCGCATCCGCCAGCCGGCTCACCTCTTCGGACGCACCCATGTGGCGCCCGCTATCGGCGCCGAGCGCCAAGGGCATGATCATCTGGCTGCGGAATTCGTCGCGCGCGCCATCGTCGATCGCCATGGTCGGCGGAGCCTGCAACGGCCCGAAGCTTGGCCAGCCGGCCGCGGCCAGCGCCGCGAGGCCAAACAAGGTGGCGACGCCGCGAAACCACCGCCGCGATCCGATGCCCTGCGCAAGGTCGGGAGCGAAATCGATTTGCGAGAGGGTGATGGAGGCATGCTGGCGCCACTGCTCGTAGCGCTCGGCAAGCGACCTGAAACGCAGCAGTCGCAGGCGCGCCGGATCGCCAAGGATTTGCGCGCGCGACAACGCGACGGCGCCGCCATGCGCGCCGTGCTGCGATATCTCGCTCCCGCGGTCCTTGAACAAGCACCCCTCCCGCCGAGCCGCTCGCCGAAACGGGTGAAGCGGTGCGGATCCATCCGATGGCCTTCTGTGAGTCAAGCCGATGGGCGGATAAAGTAAATTTCCGCTTAATCCGGCGAGCCGAGTCCTCCTTGCGCCGAGCCGTTGAGCGGGCTTGCGGTGCGCTGGGGCAACGGCCACAAAGGCAATCACAGTGAGCGCGTTTGACACCGACAGCCGGGTGCGGGCGGTCCTCGGCCCGACCAACACCGGCAAGACCCACCTCGCGATCGAGCGCTTGTGCGGTCATTCGAGCGGCGCGATCGGCTTCCCGCTGCGCCTGCTCGCGCGCGAGGTCTACGACAAGGTGCGCTCGATCAAGGGCGAGAGCGAGGTGGCGCTGATCACCGGCGAGGAGCGGATCGAGCCGGAAGGCGCGCGCTACCTGCTTTGCACCGCCGAGGCGATGCCACGGGACGGCGGCGGCAAGGCGTTCGTCGCCCTCGACGAGGCGCAGCTCGCCGCGGACGCGGAGCGCGGCCATATCTTTACCGACCGCCTGCTCCATGCCCGCGGGCGCGAGGAGACGATGCTGCTCGGCTCGGCGACGCTCGAGCCGATCGTCCGTGGGCTGGTGCCGCGGGCCGCGATCGAGGACCGGCCGAGGTTTTCCACGCTGACCCATGCGGGGTCCGCCAAGCTCAGCCGCCTGCCGCCTCGCTCGGCCCTCGTCGCCTTCTCGGCCGAGCAGGTTTACGCGATGGCCGAGATGCTGCGGCGTTTCCGCGGTGGTGCGGCGGTGGTCATGGGCGCGCTCAGCCCCGAAACCCGCAACCGCCAGGTCGAGTTGTTCCAGTCAGGCGAGGTCGACTACATCGTCGCCACCGACGCGATCGGAATGGGTCTCAACCTCGACGTCACCCATGTCGCGTTCGCCTCACTGAGCAAGTTCGACGGGCGCCGGCAGCGGCGGCTCACGCCGGCCGAGATGGCCCAGATCGCGGGGCGCGCGGGACGCCATCACCAGGACGGGACTTTCGGGACGTTGAGCGGCGGCAAGGCGGGTGGCGGCGCTGAATTCACCGAAGACGAGATCTACGCCATCGAGGAACACCGTTTCGCGCCGCTGACCCAGGTGTTCTGGCGCGAGGCGGAGCCGCGGTTCGATTCGCTCGCCACGTTGATCGCCGATCTTGAGGCGGGTCCCGGGGTCGAACAGCTGGTTGCGGCACCCGAGGCGATCGATCTTGCCGTTCTCAGGCGTCTCGCCGACGACCAAGCGATCGCCGGCGGTGTGACGAGCCCTGGCCTCGTTCGCCGCCTATGGGAAGTGTGCCAGCTGCCCGACTTCCGCCAGCATGGGGCGGACACCCACGCGCGCTTCGTCATGCGGCTGTGGCAGGACCTGCAGCACGGTCATCTCGGCGCGGACTTCGTCGCCGCCCGCATCGCCGAGCTCGACCGCACGCAAGGCGACATCGACACGCTGCAGGGCCGCATCGCGGCGATTCGCAGCTGGGCCTATATCTGCCAGCGACCCGACTGGGTGCTCGCTCGCGACGAGATGGCCGCCCGGGCCCGCGCCGCCGAGGCCCGCCTGTCCGATGCCTTGCACCAGCGGCTGACCGAGCGTTTCGTCAACCGCCGCACGGCGATACTGATGAAGACGATGGGCAAGGATTCGGCACTGCTGCGCGTGGCGCTGGGAGAACACGGGCACGTCACCGTCGAGGGCGAGACGATCGGCCATCTCGAGGGCTTTCGCTTCGTGGTCGATGCGCTCGCCAGCAGCGAGGACCGCAAGCTGATGCTGGCGGCGGCCGAGCGGCACCTGCCGCGGCTGCTCGCCGAGAAGGCGCAGCGGCTGGTGGCGAGCGAGCTCGGTGACCTCGACATCAGGGACGGCACGATCGTCCGGGGCAACCAGCTCGTCGCGACGATCGAGCCCGGTCGCTCGCTCGCCCGGTTGCGCCTTTCCCTCGCCCGGGAACTCAATGTGCTCGAACCGGTGCACCGAGCGCAACTCGCCGAGGCGCTCGACATCTGGTTCGCCGAGGCCCTGGCGCCGCTCGCCCCGCTGCGGACGATCGAGAGCGCGGCGCTCGACCGTGAGTGCGGATCGGAAGTGCGAGCCTTGTTGCTGACTCTCGCCGAACGCGCGGGAACGGTACCGCGCGAGAGCGCCGGCCTTGCCGTGATACCCAAGGAGAAGCGACCGCTGTTGCGCCGTCTCGGGGTCACCATCGGCGCCCTAGACGTCTTCGTGCCGGCGTTGCTCAAGCCTGCCGCGCGCGCCCTGCTGAAGGAGATCGGAGCCGATCCGAGGCCGGTTCATGCCTCGATGGATGCCGTGATCGGCGGCTCGAGGGAGCTTGCGGCCGGCTATCGCCGCGCGGGGGGCCAGGCCATTCGCATAGACATGGCCGAAAAGCTGTTCCGCGCCGCCCACGAGCAGCGCGTCGCCGCAGCGGGGCGCGCGTTCCGGCTCGATACCGCGCTGGCGGTTTCGATGGGGCTGGCGCCCGACAGTTTCACCCGCCTGATGCGCGACGCGGGCTTCCGGCCGGCCTCCGCCCGCCCGCTCGCGGACGGGGCATTCGGGCCACCCCCACCGGTCTTGTGGACATGGCGCGCGCCGCGCAAGGACCGCTCGCCCCGGGGTGCCGAAGCAGGCTCGGCGCCCCGCCGCGGTGCCTTCGCGGGCCTTGCCGAGCTGCTCGGCTGAATGCGCCTCGATCGGCTGCTGTGGTTCCTTCGCTTTGCGCGCACGAGAAGCGCGGCCCAGCGCTGGATCGCCGAGGGGCACATTCGCCGCAACGGGGAGCGCGTGACGCGCCAGGACCAGGCCATTTCCGTGGGCGACGTGCTGACCTTGCCGTTACGCGCACGAGTCCTGCCGATAGAAATTCTTGTGCTGCCGACGCGGCGCGGACCTGCCCTGGAGGCACGTTCGTGCTACCGGCCGCTTGACGCTGCCCAAGCAGAGCCATAGCAGGCGGCAAACCGCGCCAGAGGAAGGACACGCGCAGCCATGACCTACGTCGTCACCGATGCCTGCATCAAGTGCAAGTACACCGACTGCGTCGAGGTCTGCCCGGTGGACTGCTTCTATGAAGGCGAGACCATGCTGGTGATCAATCCCAGCGAATGCATCGACTGCGGGGTGTGCG
>DATJHD010000099.1:0-3318 GCA_035494275.1 Croceibacterium sp. | reverse complement strand
CCGCTTCGCGCTCGATCAGGTCGGCAAGGCGCAGCATGACCCGCGCCCGCTCCCCGGCGAGAACGCCCGACCAACGCCCGTCCTCGAACGCGCGCCTGGCGGCAGCGACCGCCTCGTTGACGTCCTCGGCGCCCCCTTCGGCAATCGAGCCCCAGTCCTGCTCGAGAAACGGGTCATGCGCGGCAAACGTGAAGCCGCTTTTGGCCGCGAGCCACTGGCCGTCGATATGCAGGCCGAACCCGTCGCCCGGCGAACCCGGTAGATCGAGGTCTAGTTTCGGCTGTGCCCGCAAGTGCGTGTGTCCTGCTGCCAAGTCCGCGCACTGCCTATTCGGTCAATTGGTCCCTGACAACTTGGGAGCATCTTGCGATTGCCGCGAATGCCGGCACAACACCCTCGCATCAACGAGGCGAAGGAGCAGCAATTGGATCTCGGCATCAAGGGCCGCAAGGCGATCGTGAACGGCGGCAGCGCCGGCATGGGACGAAGCGCGGTCCGGGCGCTGGCCCGGGAAGGCGTCGAAGTGTTCGTCTCGGCGCGCGGCGAAGAGCGGCTCTTGCGCGCGTGCCGGGAAATCGCCGCGGAAACCGGCGCCACGATCACGCCTGTCTGCGCCGACCATGCGAGCGACGAAGGACGCGAGCGGATCCTCGCCGCCTGCCCGGACCCGGACATCCTCGTGGGAACCTGCGCCCCGCCGCCGATGACGCCGGATTATCGCGCGATCACCGACGAACAGTGGCGCGAGGCGATCGACATCTCGCTCCTTTCGCCGATCGCGTTCATGCGCCGGGTCCTCGACGGCATGGTCGAGCGCCGATGGGGCCGCGTCGTCAATATCGCGACCGTGGCGGCCAAGTACCCCGGCGAGATCCGCGCCCTGTCCGGCAGCACCCGGGCGGCGCTGGTGAACTACACGGTGGCGGTGTCGAAGATCGTCGCCAGGCATAACGTCGTGATAAACAACCTGCTGCCGGGCATGCACCACACCGCGACGGTGGAGGAACAGTTCATCGCCCGCGCCAAAGCCAAGGGCACGAGCTACGAGGAGGAAGTGGCCGAGTTCGTCAGGGATTGGCGCATTGCCAGCGGACGCTTCGGCAACGCCGACGACGTCGGCGCGTTCGTCGCGATGTTCTGCAGCGAGTACGCCAACTACATGACCGGACAGAGCCTGGTGATCGACGGCGGAGCGACGACCTCGACGTTCTAGCGCAATTTGGGCTTGAACGCGGCTCCCTCCAGTGGCGGCGGCCTCGGGCGGGCAACGCGTTCCCCCGTCTGGCCGGCGAAGCGCTCGAGGATCGGCCCCGACCAGTCGCGAATGATCCGCTCGGCGAGGCGCCAGCGGCCGTCCTCGCGGCGGAACAGGTCTTCGTAATATCCCATCACGTTCAGCAGGTGCGGCCCGTCGCCCTGCCGCAGAGCCACGGCGACGTAGGAGCGGCTGCGCGCGCCGCCCTTGCACGGTTCGAGACAAGTGTTGGTGACGTGATGCTGCCGCCCGGCCGAAGACGGCAAGCTGCGGAAGAATTCGGCGAAGTGGCGCAACGCCTCGGCGCCCGCCCAGCGCTCGGGTTGCTCGAAAGCATCCCAGATGAGCACGCCGTCGCGGCAAAAGCAGTCGACAAACCCGTCCACGTCGCCGGTGTCGAGCGCCCAGGCGTAGCGGGCGATCGTGTCGCGGATGGCGAGCTGTTCCTCCACCGTGAGTGCATCGGCCATGCTCAGGTCACCGCGTAGTAGTCGAACGCGGTCGAGGCGCCCTGGCGCTCGGCGACACCGACGAAGATCGTCCGGTTCAGCCAGTCGTGCGGACCTTCGGGCGCTTCGAAACGGGGCGTTATGCGGCAATAGGTTGCGCCCGGATCGACCTTCTCGCCCGCCTCCAGTCGCGCCATCACCCGCGGATCGGACCAGGCGATCCCTCGATTGTGAACGTAGATCGGCGTGCCGTCGTCGGCCTCGAGCATGTAATGCGCCTCGAACTCCACCAGCCCGCTGTCCCAGATGCGCGGCCAGTCGCCACCGGAGAAGGGCACGACCCGCCCCGAGAGCCGCGGCCCGCTCAGCTCCCCGCCGACGACCGCGACGAAACCTCGCGTGAAGGCCTTCGCGGCTGGCGCGAAACGCAGCCGCGGCCCTTCCCCGAAATCGAGCCGCGCGCAAAAGACGAGTTCGAGCGCCGGTGTCTGCAAGCCCATCCTCCTTGTGGCGAAGCGCGGCATATGCGCTAGACAGCGCGTCAACTCCTATCGGGACGACGGGTGAGGTGGAAGAGTTCGACTACATAATTGTCGGCGCGGGCAGCGCCGGCTGTGTCCTCGCCAATCGCCTGAGCGCCGATCCGGCCGCGCGGGTGGCACTGATCGAGGCGGGCGGCGAGTGCCGCCATCCGCTGATCGACATGCCGCTCACCTGGATGCAGGCCGCGGCCTCGCCGCGCTTCATCTGGGGATACCAGAGCGAGCCCGACCCCAACCTCGACGGGCGGACCCAGCCGATCCCGCGCGGCAAGGTCCTGGGCGGCTCCTCCTCGATTAACGGCACGATGTATATCCGCGGTGCGGCCGCCGACTACGACGCCTGGCGCGACGCCGGCCACGCCGGATGGGGCTATGCCGACGTGCTGCCGCTGTTCACCCGCTCGGAAAACAACTGGCGCGGGGCGAGCGAGATCCATGGTGCGGACGGCGAAATGCACGTCTCGCCGATGCAGGCCGACCCGGCGCTGTTTCCGTCCTTCCTCCAGACGGCGCGCGCACTCGGCTACCCCGAGTGCCCTGACTTCAACGTCGCTCAGCCCGAAGGCTTCGGAATGCCCGATTGCACGATTCGCGGCGGGCGGCGGGCGAGCAGCGTCAGGGCGTTCATCGATCCGGTCCTGAAGCGCCCCAACCTTCAGGTTCTTGCCAACACGCTTGTCCGTCGCGTCGTGCTCGAGAACAATCGTGCGACGGGCGTGGAGCTTAGCGGCGGCCGCACCTTGCGCTGCGGGAGCGAGGTGCTCGTGTGCGCGGGCACGCTCAACAGCCCGCACCTGCTGATGCTCTCCGGAATAGGCCCGGCGGCCGCGCTGAAGACCGCCGGTATCGATCCCCTGGTCGATCTTCCCGGTGTCGGGCAGAACCTCCAGGACCACCCGATCGCGATGGGCCTCTGGAAAGCGGCCGTGCCGATCGGCTTCAACCGCGACATCCGTCTTGACCACCTGGCGCTCAATTTCCTCGCCTGGCGGCTGACCGGGCGCGGGCCGCTGAGCCAAAGCCCGATGTCGATCCAGGGCTTCGTCCGCTCGGGCGAGGATCAGGACCGGCC
>DATJHD010000098.1:0-6821 GCA_035494275.1 Croceibacterium sp. | reverse complement strand
CCGTGCACTCCAGGGCGTGTCCGGCGCGTTCATCGCGCCGCTCAGCCAGACGGCGATGCTCGACACCACAAGGCCGAGCCGCCAGCCGCAGATCATCGCGGTGTGGGGCCTCGGCATCATGATCGGCCCGATCCTCGGCCCCCTGATCGGCGGCTGGCTGACGGAAAACTGGAACTGGCGGTGGGTGTTCTACGTCAATCTGCCGGTCGGCATCGCCGCCCTGACCATCCTGCTCGCGCAGATGCCCTCTCGTGAAATCCGCAAACGCCGGTTCGACCTGTTCGGCTTCGCCATGATCGCGCTGGCGCTCAGTTCGCTGCAGCTGTTCCTCGACCGCGGCAACGAAGCCGACTGGTTCAGCTCGGTCGAGATCTGGATCGAGCTTGCCGTGGCGATCTCGTCCGTATGGATCGCCGCCATCCACCTGGCGACGTCCCGCAATCCGCTGTTCCACGGCGCGCTGTTCGCCGACATGAACTTCGTCATCGCGCTGCTGTTCATGATCGTGATCGGCGTCGTGATGTTCGGTACGATGGCCCTGCTGCCGCTCATGCTCCAGCAGCTCCTGGGCTACGACGTGATCGGCACCGGCATGATCCTGATGCCGCGCGGCGTCGGAATCCTCATCAGCATGCAGCTGTCGAGCTTCCTCATGCGCAAGGGCTTCGACGCGCGGTGGATCGTCGCCGTGGGCTTCCTGATTGGCGCCTGGTCGATGAGCTGGATGGCCCACTGGTCACTCCAGGTGGACCAGTACAGCATCACCATGTCGGGCATGGTTCAGGGCCTCGGTATCGGCCTCGTGTTCATCCCGCTGAACGCGACCGCCTTCGCCACGCTGCCACCGAACCTGCGCACGGACGGATCCAGCCTCCTCAACCTCACCCGCAACATCGGCTCGTCCGTCGGCATCTCGGTGGCGATGACCTTGCTCGCACGCAACACGCAGAAGGTCCACAGCGCGCTGGCCGAGCACGTCACGCCCAGCGTCAGCTCGATGTTCGATTTGTCGTCGCTCGGCCAGTTCGCCGGCTACGGCGACGCGGTGACGGCCATGGCCAACATGGAAGTCACCCGGCAGGCGGCGATGGTCGCCTACATCGACGACTTCTACCTGATGATGTGGCTCAGCCTGCTGTCGGTGCCGCTCGTCTTCTTCATGCGCAAGAACACCATCCACTCGCGCCGCTGATTGACTCGTCCCGGCGGACCTGTCAGCCCGTGAGCCGGGGGACGAGGGCATCGACGCGGCGCACGATCAGGCGTTCGAGCAGGCGACGTTCGCCAGGATCACCTGGCGGCTGATTCCCTTGCTTTTCGCCGGATACGTCGCGGCGTTTCTCGACCGCGTCAACGTCGGCTTCGCCAAGCTGCAGATGGCCGGCGACCTTCACTTCAGCGACGCGGTCTACGGCTTCGGCGCGGGGATCTTCTTTCTCGGCTACTTCGTGCTCGAAGTGCCAAGCAACCTCGCGCTCAACAAGGTCGGCGCGCGGATCTGGATGGCCCGGATCATGTTCACCTGGGGCCTGATTTCGGCCGCGTTCGTGTTCGTCGGCGCGATGCGCTGGGGGCCGGTTGCGGCGGCCTTCGGGTCAAGCGACGCACAATTCAGCTTCTATGTCCTGCGTTTCCTTCTCGGCGCTGCCGAGGCGGGGTTCTATCCAGGCGTGATCCTCTACCTTACGTTCTGGTTTCCGGCCGATCACCGCGCCCGCATGGTGGCGTTGTTCATGAGCGGTGTCGCCGTTTCCAACCTGATCGGATCGCCGGTTTCCGGGGCGATCCTGCAATTCGCCGACGGCGAACTGGGCATGCACGGATGGCAGTGGCTATTCCTACTCGAAGCCCTCCCGGCACTGGTGCTGGCGATACTCTTCCTGGCGCTGTTGCCGGACGGGCCGCACAAGGCGCGCTGGCTCAGCGAGAGCGAACGCGCCCTGGTGATCGCCCGGCTGGCGCGTGACGAGGCGGCGAAGCAGGGCTCCGCCGCCTTGCGCGCCGGCGCCGTCTTTGTGCACCCGCGCATTTGGGGCTTTGCCACCGTCTATTTCTGCGGCCTGGTCTGCTTTTACGGGGTGAATTTCTGGATGCCGACGATCATCCAGGAGCTTGGCATCGCCAAGGCCGATTACTTGCGGGTTGGCCTCGTCAGCATGATCCCGTGGGGCACCATGATCGTCGCTCAGGTGGCGTGGGCGCACCATTCGGACCGCAGCGGAGAGCGGCGCTGGCATTCCGCGTCCGGATTGTTCATCTCCCTCGCCGGCCTGGTGCTGCTCGCCGCGGCCGGCCATTCACCCGTTCTCTCGCTCGTCGGACTGACGCTCATCACCGTCGGCAATGGCTGCTGGGTGGTGACCTTCTGGTCGTTGCCGACGGCGATGCTCGGGGGGACTGCGGCTGCGGCCGGAATCGCCTGGATCAACTCGGTGGGCAATCTCGGCGGGCAATTCGGGCCCGACATCATCGGCCGGGTGCGCGATGCCAGTTCGGGCAGCGACAGCGCAGCGTTCCTGGTGCTCGGAGCGTTCACGCTCGCGGGCGCGCTCGTGCTGCTGGTGCTGCCGGCCGAACGGCGCGAGAGGACGGGCGCGGCAGCCGAGCCTGCCTGACGGTGCCACGAATGAAGGCGCCGGCGCGCGCGCATCGAACCGGCCCTGCGAAAGAATCTTCCTCGCCGGGGAGGCCCGTGCCGAATTGCGCAAGCCGCTCCCGGCGCCTCAAGCTGCGATCAGCCCCTTCTTGAGATGACGCCGCCCGAGGAGCTCGGCGATCTGCACCGCGTTGAGGGCAGCGCCCTTGCGCAGGTTGTCGGAGACACACCAGATGGTAAGGCCGTTCTCGACCGTCGGATCCTCGCGCACGCGGGAAACATAGGTCGCGCCATCCCCGACACATTCGATCGGGGTGACGTATCCGCCGTCCTCGCGCTTGTCGACGAGCATCACGCCGGGCGCCTCGCGCAGGATCTCCTGGGCCTGTTTCGCGGAAATCTCGTTTTCGAACTCGAGGTTGATCGCCTCGGAGTGGCCGACGAAGACCGGCACGCGCACACAGGTCGCCTGCACCTTGACCTTGGGGTCGAGGATCTTCTTGGTCTCGACCACCATCTTCCACTCTTCCTTGGTCGAGCCGTCGTCCATGAACACGTCGATGTGCGGGATCACGTTGAAGGCGATCTGCTTGGTGAACTTCCTGGGCTCGACCGGATCGCCGACGAAGATCGCGCGGCTTTCCTCGAACAACTCGTCCATGCCCGCCTTGCCGGCGCCGGAAACCGACTGATAAGTACTGACCACCACGCGCCTGATCGTCGCCGCGTCGTGCAGCGGCTTCAATGCGACGACCATCTGCGCGGTCGAGCAGTTCGGATTGGCGATGATGTTCTTGCGCTTGTAACCGTCGATCGCGTCGGCGTTGACCTCCGGCACGATCAACGGCACGTCGGGGTCCATGCGCCAGAACGAGGAATTGTCGATCACCACGCAGCCCGCCGCGGCGGCCTTCGGCGCATATTCCTTGGCCGGGCCGGAGCCTGCCGAGAACAGCGCGATGTCATAGCCGGCGAAGTCGAAGTGCTCGATGTTCTTGCACTTGAGCAGCTTGCCGGTCTCGCCGAATTCCACCTCGGTGCCGGTCGAACGCGGCGAGGCCACCGCCGCCACCTCTGCCAGCGGGAATTCGCGCTCGGCAAGCGTCGCGAGCATCTCGCGCCCGACGTTCCCCGTCGCCCCGACAACTGCCACACGGTAACCCATCGCTTACTCCGCCAGGAAATACTCCCGCGCCGTACCCGCGCACGGGGGCGCTGCAATGCACAAATGTCTGTGTCCTAGCAAGCGGACCTTTAATTATCCGGGCGGCGTGACGCCGTGGCGCGCGAGGAAGTCGAAGATCGTGTCATAGAGATGCGTGCGCAAGTTGGGCCCCGAGATCGAATGGGTCGCGCCGGGATACAGCATCATCTCGAACGGTATCTTGTCCTGCTGCAGCTCGGCGATGATCTCGGTGCTGTTGGTGAACACCACGTTGTCGTCGGACATGCCGTGGATCAGCAGCAACGGGTCGGCGATCTTGCCGACGTCCGGCACCGTCGAGGACTTGGCATAGGCCGCCGCATCGGCTTGCGGCGTACCCATGTACCGTTCGGTATAGAACGTGTCGTACAGCTGCCAGCGGCTGACCGGCGCAACGGCGATGCCAGCGGCATACTCGCCCGGATCGGCCTCGAGTTGTTTCAGGGTCATGTACCCGCCGTAGGACCAGCCGAAGATGGCGATCTTGCCCGGATCGACGAATGGCAGCGTCTTGAGATAGTTGGCCCCCGCTTTCTGGTCGGCCACTTCGGGTCCGCCCATGTCACGGTAGATCGCCTTCTCGAAGTCGACCCCGCGGTTGGAGCTGCCGCGGTTGTCGATCTCGAAATAGATGTAGCCCTTGGCCACGATCGCCTGCTCGAGCGCCCCGCCCCAGCCCCTGGTCACGGTCTGCGAGTGCGGCCCGCCGTAGTGCGAGAAGAACACCGGGTAACGCTTGCCCGGCTCAAGCGGCGGCGTGGTCATCCTCCAGTAAAGCGTGCTGCCGTCGGGCGCCCTGATCGTGCCGAACCGAGGCAGGCGGTGACTGGCGAGGAACGGTGCATAGGGATGCCCCGGGCCGAGCTTGTTCTCCTCGACCCAAGCGAACTTCTTGCCGGCGTTGTCGGCGAGATAGACCTGCGACGGCTGGCTCGGTGAGGAACGGGTGACGAGCAATGTCTTGCCACGCTTGTCCATCGAGGCGGAGTTGACGAATCCGAGGTCCGTCAGCCGCTCGGGTGCGCCGGGCTTGAGGTAATCCAGCGAATAGACCTGCCCTGCCAGGACATCGTCCTTGGTGCCCGTGAAGTAGAGCCGGTGCGCTTCCTCGTCGACACCGTCCAGCCTGGTGACCACCCATGACCCCTTGGTGAGCTGCTGCCACGTGCCGGCCGCGTAGCGGTAGAGGTGCCCGTAGCCGTCGCGCTCGGACCACCAGATCAGGCTGCCGTCCTTGAGGAGACGATAGTTGTCGGTGAGGTTGATCCAATGCCCCGGCGCGGCCTTTTCGCTGAACAACAACGCGCTCTTGCCGGTCCACGGATCGACCTTGAGCACGTCGAGCGTGGTCTGGCCGCGGTTCTCGCGCTGGACATAAAGTGTCTTGCCATCGGGCGCCCAATCGACCCGGGTCAGGTAGATATCGCGTTCCGGCCCGAGATCGACCTCGACCCTGTTACCGCCATCGGGATCGATCACCCAAAGCGAGACGTCCACGTTCGGCTCCCCGGCGGCCGGATAGCGCTGCTCGAACGTGCTGGTGCCGCTCGCGCCTATGGCGGCGCGCGTGACCACGCTGACCGGCGATTCGTCGAAGCGCTCAACGGCGATCCGTGCGTCGGTCGGTGACCACCAGTAGCCGGTGTAGCGGGACATTTCCTCCTGCGCGACGAACTCGGCCTCTCCCCAGTGCACCGTGTCCGCGGCTTCAGCTGGTGTGATCGGCGTCACCGCGCCGCCAACCGGACCTGCCCACAGGCGGCGGTCACGGACGAAAGAAAAATACTTTCCGGTTTCGCTCAGCTCCGGGTTGAGCTGGCCAGCCGGATTGTCGGTCAGCTGCGTCAAGGAGCCGTCGAGCCGGGCGAGGTAGAGATCGCCGTCAACCGGTACGAGGATCGCCTTGGCGTCAGCCGACCAATCGTAGGCGACGATGCCCTTGAGGCCTCCGATGCGCTTGCGCTCACGCTGCATCTTCTCGGCTTCGCTGAGCTTCTTGCCGGTGCCGAGCTTTGCGGAATCGACCAGCATTCGCCACTGGCTTTCCTGCCGGTCGTAGGCCCACAGGTCATAGCGCTCGCGGTCGCTTTCGCGATTGCGCAGGATGGCGAGGTAGCGCCCATCGGGCGAAAGTTTCGGCAGGCGCGGCGATGGCCCATCGAGCGAGGGGCTGGCGAATACCCGCTCGATGGTCAGCGCGTGAGAGGCGTGGTCCGGCACGTGGGTGGCGTCCTCCTTGGCATGGGCGATAACCGGGAGCGCCAGCAAGGCAAGCGCGCTCGCCACGGCGCGAAAGGAAACGAAACGGAGCAACGCGCGACCCTTGAAACGAAAAGGGCGCCCCGAACGGGACGCCCCAACTCGTTACGCACGTAACCGGTCAAAGAAAAGGCTTAGCTTTCCTTCGTTTGCAGCTCGCGCCGCTCGGCGATGCGCGCGCGCTTGCCGGTGCGGCCGCGCAGATAATAGAGCTTCGCCCGCCGGACCACGCCCCTGCGCACGACGGTGATGCTCTCGACGTTCGGCGAATAAAGCGGGAAGACGCGCTCGACGCCTTCGCCGAAGCTCATCTTGCGGACCGTGAAATTGCTGTTGATGCCGCGGTTCGAGCGGGCGATGCACACGCCCTCGAAGTTCTGGACACGGGTGCGCTCACCCTCGACCACGCGGACGCCGACGCGCAGCGTGTCGCCGGCGCGGAATTCGGGAATTTCCTTCCCCTGCGAAAGCGCTCCGATGGCCTCGGCCTCGAGCTCCTGGATCAGACCCATTGCGGGCTCCTATTCGTCGTGCCGCGCGCCAGAGGCAGGCTTGACCCGAGCGCCCCTGTGGCGCTCCCAAAGGTCCGGCCTGCGTGACCGTGTGTCATCCTCGGCCCGCTGCTTTCGCCAAGCCGAGATTTTCGCATGATCCCCCGATCGCAGCACTTCAGGGATCGTGCGCCCTTCCCATTCCTGAGGTCGGGTATAATGCGGATACTCGAGCAAGCCCTCCTCGAAGGATTCCTCGGCCCCGCTTGAA